>NZ_CP089976.1:1800000-2028236 GCF_022701215.1 Moraxella nasovis
ATGAAAGTAGCATTTATGAAAATGTTCCTGCGACTGGTAAAGAATCAAGCAGCAAGTTTGGCGTAAAACTACCACCATCTTATAACCTAGATTTTCAAACAGGGGTAAATCCAACCACGCTACTTAGTGCAAAAGTACGCTATGTACCGTGGAGTGATTTTGAGATTCGTCCACCAGCTTATGGGGCGGTAACTGAGCGTGTGGCAGGTAAGCCATTACCTATTGTCAGCTACGCTAAAGATCAATGGTCAGTTGATGTATCTTTGGGTAAAAGATTGGCACCAAAATTGGCGGTATCAGCAGGCATAGGCTATGACAGCGGTGCAGGTAAGATGGCAACGACACTAGGGCCGATTAACGGATATTATAGTGCTTCGCTTGGGGCAAAATATGACGTGACCAAAAACTGGTCGGTGTCTGTGGGCGGTAAATACTTGAAATTTGGCGATGCGACAGCAACACTGCCAACGGGTCAAGTCGCTGGTCACTTTAAAAATAATGACGGCTTTGCCGCTGGTCTAAAACTTGCTTACCAAGCAAAATAAATCTAAGCTGTATTACATAAATTAACCGTTAATTAAAAAAGCCAAAGCAGAAGTTTTGGCTTTTTTTGTTTTTCTTATCAAATTTATCAAGATTACCAAATTTACCAAATTTATTTATTGAGCTACCTAAGCCATTAGATAAGGGTAGGTAATTATTAAAGTGATTTATTAAGCCTAAGTATTTATGTATAGGCGTGAATTTGACGATTGGGATTGATGGTTTTTTAATGTTTGCTAGCTATCATTAATCATTAGCACCTATTACCACCCACCATTAGCCATCGCAATTTTTGATAAAATCTGTTATGATAAGTTGTTATTTTAATTTTAATATCACTTAAAAACCATTTAGATTGCTTATGAAAATTCTACCAGAACAGCCGTTTTTAATCGCACCATCTATTTTGTCCGCCAATTTTGCACGCTTGGGCGATGACACGCAGGCGGTACTTGACGCAGGGGCAGATGTCGTGCATTTTGATGTCATGGATAATCATTATGTGCCAAATTTGACCTTTGGGGCGATGGTGTGCCGTGCCTTAAAAGATTATGGTATCAAAGCCCCCATTGATGTGCATTTGATGGTAAAGCCTGTGGATACAATGATTGAAGCATTTATCAAGGCAGGGGCGGACATCATCACGTTTCACCCAGAGGCCAGCGAGCATATTGACCGCAGTTTACAGCTCATCAAAGATGCTGGGGTAAAATGCGGATTGGTATTTAATCCTGCCACGCCCCTGCATTATTTGGATCATACTATTGATAAGCTAGACCAAATTCTTATTATGAGCGTAAACCCCGGATTTGGCGGTCAAACATTCATTGATGGTACGCTAGATAAGGTGCGTACAGCTCGGCGTATGATTGATGAGCGGGGTTTGGACATTCGCTTGGAGATTGATGGTGGGGTTAATCCACAAAATATCGGCAGTATTGCAGAAGCTGGCGTGGATATGTTTGTGGCAGGTTCGGCGATTTTTAGTCAGCCTGATTATAAGACAGTCATTGATGCCATGCGTAATGAGTTACAAAAAGTCCATGCGGTGTCGGTGTGATGCATAACATTTCACCAAAAAACCAAGCCAATACCAAGCTTGTACCGCTTGGGATAACGGTGGGTCTTGCGATATTTGCCTTTGCATTAGCAGTTGCAGGCTACGGCTTTCGTCTGTTAGCAGGTGATGAGCTTGGTGCTGTTATTCGCCATGCCCTTGTTGTTGTGTCATTTTTTATGATTGTAATCCCTGCTTTGTTTGTGGGGGGTGCAAAGCTGCTAAACAAGTTTAGTGGGACTCAGATTCAGACGAGAAACGCAGTAACACTTGGCTATCTTATGGCTTGTGTGATGATTTTAACCATTATGGGGCGATACAGCTGATGGCGGTTTTAGATATTTTGCCAGATTGCTGGGTGCCAAAAGATGTACCTAAGGGCTTGATTTTATCACTTATCGCCATAATTATGTTAATAGGGCTATCAAGCTATCGTTATGGCGAGGGTGATGCGTGGCAGGGCGTGTTGCATGTGCTTGAGAACTGGGTGTTTTATCTGATTTTAATGCCTAGCTTGACCGCAGTAATCAGTTCGCCGATCAAATATCGAGATGAAAGTTTTGATTTGAAGATGGCTTACTATTTGGGTATGTTTGTGGGTTTGCTGTTCATGTTAGCCAAGCTAAGATATTGGCGGTGATGGAGTGACATGGGTCATTAGCATATCTAAGAATGATCAATAAAAAAGGTAGATGAATGCAAAATATCAAAAAATTATCCAAGAATTTTAGCAAATTATTAGACCAACAAAACCTAAGTACTAAAGAATTATCAACACTCATTGATGTGCCACAAAGCACACTCACGCGTTTAATCAATGGCACAATCAAAAATCCTAATCAGACAGTTTTAATAAAAATTGCTCAATTTTTTGGGGTGGCTGTTACTGAGCTGACGGGTGAGCTAAACGCTGATATGACAAGCTCGCAAGCACAAGAATATTTGTCTGATGATGATTTTATGCAGATGAGTGTGCAAGAAGTCATGCTAGAGCTGATCCAAGATGATGAGGGCAGGTTAGTGCTGCGTGAGTCAAAGAATCATGATGAGGTCTTAGTTTGTATTGATTTTTCAGAAAAAGTTAAATCACTACTGGCAGGAGATGTGCGTATCATCGGCGAGCATATGATTCAAGCAGCGTTAGCATCAGTTATGCAGCAGCAAATAAACCGCTATCACGCTCACATCCACGATGAAGAGCCTGAGCGATACAGCTGATTAAATCGCCAAAATAGTCTAATAAACATAAAAATAATTATCTAATAAACATAAAAATGGGTGCAGTATCGCACCCATTTTTATTAGCCTAAATATGGCTAAGCAGATGCCATCAAGCTTGCATTGCCACCAGCGGCAGTGGTGTTATGACTGCAACTGACTTCGTGGTATAAGCGTGCCATATCTAGTCCTTTTGTTGCATCGATAACTTTACGAATCGCACCATCTAAGTGTGCAAGTCTCACCTTTTCTTCTGACGGTAGAGCATCTAAAGCGATGATAATATCATGTTCATCGGCAGCCGTCTGTGATGAGACTTGCAAAACTTTTGGTAAATGCTTTGCCCATGCTGACAAACTATGATCTTCGGTGATATGAACCTTAATACCATTTGCTGCAAGTACTGCCAATGCTTTAGCTGCACTGACTTGGTCGCCACCATATAGTCTAACTGCTGCTGGCGTGTGCCATATTAAGGTGTTAGTCTCTCCAGTAGGGCCACTTAGCACCGAGGTGGCTTGATTTAGCGATGTTTGGCGTGCTTGTGTTGCAGCTTCTTGGATCTGGCGTATGTCATTTGCACCAATGTTCATCTTATTGGCAGTGGCCAAAACAGATTCTAAAGCATCATCATGAATGTTAGCATCGCTTGCTATCGGTAGATTCCAGTTATCTAGGCGACTTAAGCGTTGAAGATAAAAAGGACCGCCTGCTTTAGGGCCTGTGCCACTCATCGCATGACCACCAAATGGCTGTACACCGACCACCGCACCTACGATATTGCGATTAATGTAGATGTTTCCTGCTTCAATGCGATTACAGATATGCTCAATCGTGCCATCAATACGGCTGTGAATGCCATGCGTTAAGGCATAACCCTTAGCGTTAATGTGATCAATCAATATATCTAACTCATGTGCCTTAAATCGTACGACATGCAATACAGGGCCAAAGACTTCTTTTTTAAGCTGTGATAAGTCTTCTAGCTCAAATAAAATAGGTGCAACAAAAGTGCTATCGCTTGCTTGAGATTTTATGGTAATCTCATGATAAGGGGCGATTTGTTTGAGTGCATTGATGTGATTAAGTAAGTTTTCTTGGGCTTCTTGATCAATAACAGGACCTACGTCGGTTGAGAGTTTGGCAGGGTTATCCACTACCAGCTCATCCATCGCCCCTTTAATCATCTCAATCATATGGTCAGCAACGTCTTCTTGCACGCATAAAATGCGTAATGCTGAGCAGCGTTGTCCAGCAGAGTCAAAGGCTGAGGCAAGCACGTCGGTACATACTTGTTCGGCTAAGGCGGTACTATCAACGATCATCGCATTCATACCACCTGTTTCGGCGATTAGTACAGGATTATCATTTCGCTGTGCCAGTAGGGTATTAATGCGTTTGGCGACATCGGTTGAGCCTGTAAATATCACGCCATCGATATTTGTGTTGGAAGTAAGGGCAGAACCAACGTCACCTGCACCCAGTACCAGCTGAAGTACGTCGGTCGGTACGCCACATTCATGAAGCCAAGATACCGCTATGTGAGCAATGATGCTTGTTTGTTCGGCAGGTTTTGCAACTACTGTATTACCTGATGCTAAAGCTGATACCACTTCACCGACGAAAATCGCTAATGGGAAGTTCCAAGGACTAATGGCGACCACCGTCCCAAGTGGGCTTGATAGCCGTAAACGCTCAGTTTCATCAGCATAATAACGACAAAAATCCACCGCTTCACGCACTTCACTGATGGCATTTGGCAGTGTTTTACCTGCTTCACGCACCGCAATCGCCATAAGTAGTGCCATGCCACGAGGAGATTCCATAAGCTCTGCAAATGCCCGCAAAATAGCCGCACGGTGTTCTGGAGTAGTCTGTTGCCACGCTGATTGGGCTTGGATGGCAGTAGCGATTACGCCATCAACTTCGCTAGGCTCAATAAAGGCAACTTTACCTACGATATCGCTGTGATCGGCAGGATTAATCACCTCATGGCTGTCGGTATGAGCAGCTGGTATGTGCGTGATGGAGGTGATGTCAAATGGAATGTGGCTTGCTGCAGTCATATTCTGCTCAAGCTCATAAAGGACGTGTTCGTTTGATAAATCAAAGCCATATGAATTTAGGCGATTATCTGCATAAATGTGGCGTGGCTTTGGTGTCAGTGGATTTGGAGTGATGTGATTAAGATCAATCTCATCAATGGGTGAAACGGTCAGCTCGTCAATGCTGACATTCTCATCTACAATGCGATTTACAAAAGAAGAGTTTGCCCCATTTTCTAATAATCGGCGAACCAGATACGCAAGTAAGGTCTTATGCGTTCCGACAGGTGCATAGATACGTACACGACGCCCTAAATTTTTCTCGCCAACAACTTGATCATAGAGTGTCTCGCCCATGCCATGCAGACACTGAAATTCATAATCGTAGTCTTTACCCATCTCATAGATGGTGGCTAGGCTTTGGGCGTTATGCGTGGCAAATTGTGGGAAAATGACATCTTGGGCGGCAAGCAGTTTTTTGGCACATGCCAAATAAGAGATGTCGGTATGTACTTTACGAGTATAGACAGGATAACCGTCCATGCCATCGACTTGGGCCCATTTAATCTCACTATCCCAATAAGCACCTTTAACAAGGCGAATCATCAGCTTTTGGTTATGTTGGCGTGCCAAATCCACCAGATAATCAATCACATAGGGACAGCGTTTTTGGTAGGCTTGAACCACAAAACCAATGCCATGAAACCCTGCTAAGTCAGGATCTGAGACTAAAGCTTGCATTAAGTCTAAAGACAGCTCCAAGCGGTTTGCTTCTTCAGCGTCAATATTTAGTCCAATGTTATATTCTTTGGCAAGTATAAAAAGAGCTTTTAGACGTGGCAAAAGCTCAGTCATGACACGTTCGTGCTGTGCTCTAAAATAACGTGGGTGAATGGCAGACAGCTTAACTGAGATGCCATTACTGTCATAGACGTCACGATTGCCTGAGTCTTTACCGATGGCATGAATGGCGGTGACATAATCATTGTAATAACGATCGGCATCTTCGCTAGTCATAGCAGCTTCGCCAAGCATATCAAAGCTAAAGCGATAGCCAAGTTTTTCACGCTCTTTACCGTTTTTTAGAGCTTCTTCGATGGTCTGTCCAGTAACGAACTGTTTGCCAAGCATCTTCATGGCATAATTAACACCGCCACGGATGAACGGCTCACCGCCTTTTTGGATAACACGAGATAAGGCAGACGATAGACTTTTCTCAGTGGTAGGCTGAGACAGCTTGCCAGTTAGCAGCAATCCCCAAGCAGCTGCATTTACGAATAATGATGGGCTATGATTTAAGTGGCTTTTCCAGTCGCCACCTGCCATTTTATCCTTAATAAGCTTATCGCGTGTGGCATTATCTGGGATACGAAGTAGGGCTTCAGCAAGGCACATTAAAGCAATGCCTTCTTCGCTAGAAAGCGAAAATTCATGCATGAGTGCATCGACGCCAGATGACTTGCTGCGATCATTACGCACCTGAGTGATGAGCTCTTTGGCAAGATTTTCAATGGCGGTTTTTTCAGCTGAGCTAAAGTTTAGCGTGCCTGCTAGGTTTCGGACAGCGACAGCTTCATCTAAGCGATAGGCATCGGTAATGGCAGCACGCAAGGTGCTTTGGGGGTGAGAAAAATTAAACATGGCAATCCTATTTAGACAGTGCGTCAAAATATATGACAACGAAAAATACAACGGATATTATATCACTGTATGAATACAAAACCAATGCGTTCGTGTCGTAATGTAGCAATAAATACTTAACGAGTATTGGGCAGTCGCCTAAAACAAAAGCACGCAAAACGTGCTTTTAATCGTAAGACTATGGATTTACTTAATCTCAACGGTAGCTCCGTTTTTGATATTAGCGTGCACTTCTAAGACGTCCCAGTTGGTTAGGCGAATACAACCAAGCGATTGCTGGCGGCTGATGCCTTCTGGAATGGGCGAGCCATGAATACCATAGCTTGGCTTATTTAATCCCATCCAAACCACGCCGACAGGGCTATTCGGTCCGGGCGGTAAGATGAAAGTTTTTTTATCTTCGCTGTCACGATTAACGGTCGCTTTATATTCTGGCATTTTTACCTTATTAATGACTTTAAACGTACCACTTGGGGTTGCGGTTGCGATACTGCCAATGGTTGTAGGATAAGCGGCGACTAATTTTAAGCCATTATAGGCGTATAAAATCTTATCTTCTCTATCGGCAACCACACGAGTAATCGTCTGCTTAAGTGGTGAGCCTGTGTTAATAACTGTAATGGTTTCGCCTGCCTTAAATTGCTTATTGGCATTGAGTTTTTTAAGGTATTTTACATCCATATGAAAGCGTTCGCCTAGCATTTCTTGCACGTTTTCATAACTGAGTGCTTTAAGCTTAGACTTAGACTCAGCATCGTTTGGCAATGCCTTATAAGGACCTTTCACATCGTCTGCAGTTAGTGTATAAGAGACTAATACAGGCTGATCGGCAGGAATTTCTTTGTTTAATTCATGCCATGTGGCGGCATTCATCTTGCCCGTTTCGTCAAGCCCGCGGATTCGCTGAAAGTTAATCAAAGCTTTTTTGCTGTTCATGCCCCAGCCACCATCAATAGGACCTGGAGAAGCGTGATTCCAGTCAAGTAGTACTTGGATTTTAACTGTCATGGCGGTATTGACTTTCATGTCTTTTGACCACTCAGCTTCGTTTACTGCTTGGGCATACTGCGATAGGTTTAAGGTTGAGTAGCGTTTCCCATCTTTTTCGATGCTGTCAATGGTGGTGTTGTCTGTGATAGCGTTTTCATCAGTAATTTGTACTTCGCCATCTACAATATCGCCATCTGTCATGATGGCAGCTTGCGTATTGGCATAAGCTGTCACAGATAAGGCGGTAAATAGGGTGATGGCAAGTGATTTTCGTAAGGTTTTTTGGGTAAGATAGTGCATAAATTCACCGTAATAACTAAGGATTTACATTCACAACATGGCACAAGTGATATGCTAAGCAGGTTAATAAACGCCTGCTTGCTTTTGTATTATAAGATGGTTCGTGCAGGCGTTAGTATACATGGCTAAGGTTATGATTTGATTTTATCTTTTAATAAAAATTCCATCAAGGCTTTTTGGGCGTGCAGACGATTCTCAGCTTCATCCCATACTACTGCACGTGGATCATCTAGTAGATCATGACTAATCTCTTCGCCACGATGGGCAGGTAAGCAGTGCATAAACAGCACGTCTTTATTTGCTAAATCTAGCAGTTGTGGGGTTACCTGGAAATCTGCAAAGTCTTTTTCACGCTGCTTTTGCTCTTGTTCTTGGCCCATGCTTACCCAGACGTCAGTGACAATCAAATGGGCGTCTTTTACGGCTTGTTTGGGATTGTCAATGAGTGTTACGCAGTGGCTATATTGCTCAGTAAGACGACTATCAGGCTTATAGCCATCAGGGGCACAAACCACCAAATTAAAGCCAAATTGATGGGCGGCAATGATATATGAGTTACACATATTATTGCCATCACCAATCCACACGACGGTCTTGCCTTGGATATCACCACGATGCTCAAAGAAAGTCTGCATATCTGCAAGCAGCTGGCATGGGTGGTAGTCGTCTGTTAGAGCATTAATCACAGGCACGTTTGAGTATTTTGCAAAAGTTTCTACTTTTTGGTGTGCAAAGGTGCGAATCATGACGATGTCTGTCATACTACTGATTACTCTAGCACTGTCTTCAATCGGTTCGCCACGCCCAAGCTGAGTATCATTTGGCGATAAAAATAACGCCTGACCGCCAAACTGTCCCATGCCAGTTTCAAAGGATACACGGGTACGAGTGCTTGACTTTTCAAAAATCATGGCTAAAGTGCGACCCACAAAAGGGCGATAAATCTCGCCACGGTGCTGCATACTCTTAAGCTCAGTGGCACGCTCGATTAGGAATTTTAATTCTTCTTGACTTAAATCTAATAAGGTTAGGAAATGACGAACACTCATGGTGATTCCTTTTTTTAAGATAATAAGTTTAAGTATAGCACTTGTTACGGGTGTTGGCTAGAGCGTATTTTTTAATCCAAACCAACTGTGTTTTCGGTCTAAAATGGCTAAATTTATAAATTTAAGGTAAATTGCTTGATAATATTTTATGTCATAAAGCAATTTACCTATTTTGTTGGTGATTTGTCTTATTTTTAGCCATATTTTTAAATTAACGATGCACTTTAGGCTATGGTGTTAAGATGCGAGTAGGGCGGTGTGTGGTTCGGCATAAAACTTCATAACCAATGGTGCCAGCAGATAAAGCGACATCATCAACGCTTGGAAGTTTATCTGATGCGTCACCCCATAGGGTTACTTTAGCACCAACATTAATCTCATCTGACAGATCGCTAAGATCGATTGCCATCATATCCATCGCCACACGTCCGATTAAGGCTGTGCGATATTGTTTATTGCCATGATGAATGACCACTGTAGCATTTGTCACCACTCTAGGATAGCCATCGCCGTAGCCTGCGCTGATAATGCCAATGCGTGAAGGCTTTTGTGCTGTCCAAATCGCCCCATAGCTGACGCTTTCGCCTATCTGAAGGTGATGGATTGCCATGATGGCAGCCTCAAAAGTCATGACAGTCTTAAGTCCTAATGCTTGGGCGGTGCTATCGGCTAAGGGGGTTGAGCCGTATAGAGCGATACCAGTACGCACCCAATGATGATGAGCATGTGGAAATCTAAAGATGCCTGCTGAATTACATAACGAGCCTTGAATGCTTAAGCAAATTGTTTGTTGTAATTTGGCGAGCATGGTATTAAAGCGAGTAATCTGCTGATCATTCATAATGACATTTTCGTCAGCACAAGCAAAATGACTGGTTAAAATAAGCTGATAACCCTTATCATGCAGCTGCTGGGCTGCCTTTGGGATATCCGCTGCTTGAAAGCCGAGTCGATTCATGCCAGTATTGTATTTTAGCCAGATGGTGCAGGTTGGACTGCCACTTTGTGGTGCAGCGTCTAAGGCAAAATTTAGCTGCGTGGCATTATGCACCACCGCCATAAAATGATGTGATAGGGCAAGCTGCCATTCAGCTTCACTAAATACGCCTTCTATCAACACGATGGGCTTTATGATGTCGTATCTATCGCAAGCGTCTTTTAGGGCTAGGGCTTCTGCCATACATGCCACACCAAAGCCATCAGCAGCTGCCAAGCCTTCTATGACATTCATGATGCCATGCCCATAGCCGTCCGCTTTAACCATAGCTAACACCTTAGGCTTGGCGATGGGGCTAAGATTGGCGTGAATGACGCCCAAGTTATGTGCTAGGGCGTTTTTTGAGATGGTAAACTGAGCGTATCGCATAAGTAGTGCTTTTGTTGGTTGATTTAAAAAAAAGTGATTAATCTTCGTAGTCTTCTGGCAGATCATAGCCTGCAACCAGATTAGAAAAGCGTGTGTATTCCCCTTCAAACTTAAGGGCGACTTTGCCAATCGGTCCGTTACGCTGTTTACCGATGATGATTTCTGCCACGCCTTTATTGCCTTCTTTATCTTTATTGTAGACTTCATCACGGTAGATAAACATAATAAGATCAGCGTCTTGCTCGATAGCTCCAGATTCACGCAAATCGCTCATGACAGGGCGTTTATTAGGGCGGTTTTCTAAGGTTCGGTTTAGCTGTGACAAGGCGACGACAGGGCATTGCATTTCACGAGCTAAAGCCTTAATACTGCGAGAAATTTCACTGATTTCACCGACACGATTATTATCCATGCCGGGTACTTTCATGAGTTGTAGATAGTCAATGATAATCATGCCAAGACCATCTGGGTGGTTCTTAGCGATGCGGCGACAGGTGGCTCTCACTTCTGATGGTGATAGGTTGTTGCGAGAATCGATATACAGGTTCTTATCTTGTAAGCTGGTAATCGCTGCATTCATTCTGTACCATTCTTCAGGATCCATTTGCCCTGATCTTAGATGACCTTGGTGGATTGTACCATGGGCAGATAGCAGACGCTCAACGATACCTTCAGCAGGCATCTCCATAGAAAACATCACAACAGGCTTATTTTCCATCAAGGCACATTCTGCAAGATTCATGGCAAAAGTGGTCTTACCCATAGATGGGCGAGCTGCCACGACAATCATATCTCCTTTTTGTAGCCCTTGAGTTTTATTATCAAGCTCGTGAAACCCTGTGCTTAGTCCAAGCATCATACCAGCGTTGTTTTTTCTTTCTTCTAACTGATCGCCAATTTTAGAAAAGATGTCAGTAAGGTGCTGTACGCCTTGTTTGTTGTTATTGCCAGCATAGCTTTCATTAATGCTAAAAATATCAGCTTCTACTGCGTCTAAGATGTCGCTTACGCTTTGTTTTTTGGGGTGGTAGGCAAGATTTAGCATCTTATTAGCAGACTTAATCAGCTGACGATACACGGATAATTCACGCACACGCTCAGCATAAGGAACTAGGTTAAATAAGGTGGCAGGGCTTTGGTTGATTTGCATCAAATACTCTTCGCCACCTGCTGCGTTTAGTAGATTTTGGGTATTTAAGGCGTCATGTACCATAAGTGTATCATAAGGTTGATTCACTCTAGATAAGTGGGCAATCGTGCGAAAAATATGCCGATGTCGCTCACCATAAAAATCATCTTCACCCACCAAGTCTTCAACTTGTTCAAAGGCGTCAGGAATGCTCATCAATGAAGCTAGTAAAGCACGTTCAATCTCGATGTTATGGGGCGGCTGCAGATTAAGCAGATCGGTCTTATTGTCAGAAGAGCTGAGTTCCACATTACTTTTTGGCGAGCTTGACATGGTATTTTTCCAATTTTTAAGGCATTTATTTAAAAATGATTTGCATAAATTTTAGCATAAAAGCGGTATAATGTACGAATAATTTTCCCAAAATTGGTGATGGATATGACTGCCAAATCTTCTTTAACACTGCCCAAGCCTTTACTGATTACCACAGGTGAGCCAGCAGGTATCGGCATGGATATTGTGATTGATGTGCTTGTCCATCATAAGGATACATTGCCTTATCCTTTATGGATTATAGCGGATGCTTGTGCCTTTGATATGCGTGCAAGAACGCTCTTAGCACTTGCTAAAATTACCGCTTTACCATCTTATCAGATGGTTCATATTGATGATAGTGATGGGATTAACCAAGCTTGCTGTGATGTTTTGCTGATAGATGTGCCATGTGCAGATAAGGTTGTAGCAGGCGTGCTAAACCCAAATAATGCCAAGATGGTAGAGCGACAGCTATCTTTTGCCCATGCGATGGCAAAAGCGGGTGTTGTGTCAGGTGTTGTGACTTGCCCTATCCAAAAATCAGTTATGGTAGATGGCGGTATTAGCTTAGGTGACGGTACGATATTTAGCGGGCATACTGAGTATTTTATGCAAAAGGCAGAGTGTCAAAAAGTGGTCATGATGCTTGCTAATCACACCATGAGAGTAGCATTGGTCACAACTCACCTACCCTTAAAAGATGTAGCAAGTGCTATTACGCCTGATGAGATACGACAGACAATTCAGATTACGCATGATGCATTGACTAAGCAGTTTGGCATAGCCCATCCTAAAATTTTAGTCTGCGGACTAAATCCCCACGCAGGCGAGAGTGGGGCTTTAGGTTTAGAGGAGATTGAGATTATCAATCCTGTTTTACAAGATTTTATTAATCAAGGGTTTGATGTTTCGCTTGCCTTGCCTGCTGATACGCTTTTTACAAAAAAGCACATACAAGATGCAGATGTCATCATCGCAATGTATCACGATCAAGGGCTGCCTGTGTTAAAGTCACATGGTTTTGGAGATACCGTAAATATTACGCTTGGCTTGCCGTATGTGCGTACGTCAGTGGATCATGGGACAGCGTTATCGCTTGCAGGTACAGGCACAGCAGACAGCAGCAGCTTACGATGTGCAATATCGCTTGCGATAGATATGAGTTAATGCTTAAAGCGTACGATACCAAAGTCGCCTATCGCTAAATCCATGCTCTGATCCCAAGGCTTGGTTTTTAGCTTTGGCACACGCTGAAAGTCATAGCAGTAGCCTATTTTTAGCAAGTTTGGCGTGCGTGCCAATGTTCTATCATAAAACCCGCCGCCCATGCCAAGTCGGTTACCTGTATCATCTAATGCAACCAAAGGGCAAAAGACAGCATCCAGCTGATTGGCGGTGATGGTATGTGTTGCTATCGGCTCTTTCATGCCAAAAGCGTGACGTTTTAGCGGAGTGTTACGCATGTTAAATTGGCAACGGCTAAATCGTAAGGCTCGCCCTTTTTTAGTGATGGGTAAATAGGGTAAAAATCCATATCGCCGACAAAATTCTAACAAAACATCGGTCGGCAACTCGCCAAAAGCATCAAGATACAGACCTATCTTAGCGTGTTTTGGTAATAAGGGTAGTAGTTTTTTTAGGTGCAGATGGGTTAAAAAGCCAGCATAAGACCGTGCTTTTGGGTGAAGTTTTCTGCGAGCTTGACAAATTTGTTTGCGTAAAGTGTGGTTATCCATAGATTATCTTCTTAAAATTTAAGTCATTGTAACCAAATCTTGAAATAAAGCCAATATTTAGCGATAATGCACCGTTATTTATTAAAAATTCCCCAAAAAAGTCTGGTATTCCTATGACAGATAGCCGCCACCTAAGCCCCAAAACCAAGACCAAAAAAAGACAAAAGTCCAAAGAAGATATTTTGGCAAATCAGTTTTTAGGGCAGGCGTTTTACCCTTTTAATTGTGTCATGAAGCGAGTGTGGCTGCTTGATGTGTTAAGTATCATGGCATTAGTAGTGATGGCGTATGTCTTGGCGGGGATTTTTAATGACTGGATTGGTGTACTTACCCATGATGATAATCAGCCATTAGCGATGCCTTTGGCGATGGCTGTGCTTATTGTATTTGGTTGTATGATAGGGCGTTCTTTGATTGCGTTTTGGCGTGATAAATGGCTGGCAGATGTCGGTCTTATGGTCGCTAAAACCACCAAAAAACAGCTAATTTACAAGCTGTCAGAGCTTGGCTTGGCTCGCCGTGATTTTGGTTCAGATGGCGTATTAGCCAGTAAAGTGATGGATGAGCCAGAGCATTTAGCAGGATTTGCTCGCTTTGAAGCCCAAAAAAAGACGGCAATCATGACACCCATTATCTTAGCTGCTATTGTGGCGTATTATAATTGGGCGGCGGCGTTTATCTTACTTGCTAGTGCACCGCTCATACCGATTTGCATGGCGGTGATCGGGATTGCTACCGCACGCAAAAGCCGTGAGCAGATGGATGCGATGGCACAGCTTGGCGGGCGATTTTTAGACTGGATTCGTGGGGCAAATACATTATCTCGACTAGGAGCGACGCAGATTGCCATTTATGATATGAAAAGTGCGTCAGAAAGTTACCGCAAGCGGACAATGAGTGTGCTTAAGATAGCTTTTTTAAACAGTGCTGCTCTTGAGCTGATTTCTGCTTTATCCATTGCATTTGTGGCGATTTATCTAGGGCTTAGCTTGACAGATTTATTGCCGTCATTTTTATCATTTTTACCGACTCCAAGTCTGTGGTCGGTGTTATTTATTATGCTACTTGTGCCAGAATTTTATTCGCCACTTAGACGGCTTGGGGCAGATTATCATGTAAAATCCCAAGCTTTAGCGTGTGCTAAAGCAGCAGCACCGATTTTGGCAGCCCAAGCTAACATTGGCAAAAGTGATATGGTGCTATCTTATCCACCGACTTTTCGCTTAGAAAGCCTTAAGGTGCTAGGCGATGATGGACGTGTTCGACTAGCACCGACTACATTAGAATTTTTATCCGCCCAAAGCACTGCCATCATGGGTGAAAGCGGTATGGGTAAGTCTACCATTTTACAGGCTTTGCTGGGTTTTGGTAAGTTTCAAGGTAAAATTATCATTGATGATGGTGTGGTGTGGGCAGATTATTCACAGATAAATTTGGCAAAATTACGCCAATCATTTGGTTATTTATCCCAAAACGTGTCGCTATTGCCGATTAGTATTGCAGATAATTTACGCTTAGCCAACCCAAATGCAACTGATGAGATGCTCATGCGTGTCTTGGCAGATGTGCAGATGCAAGATGTCGTAAATCAGTTGCCACAAGGCATTGATACAGTGCTGTTTGAAAGGGGTGGTGGTCTGTCAGGGGGTCAGGCACATCGGCTTGGGATTGCTCAGTTAATTTTACAAGATGCCAAAGTTTGGCTGCTTGATGAGCCGACCGAGCATTTAGATTTTGATACTGCCACACAGATTAGAACACTTTTGCATGAACTTGGACAGGGTAAAACGGTGATTTGGGTAACACATCATACCGAAGATCTTGACAGATTTAACCAAATTTATCATTTAAGTGCAAAGCCTAGTGAGATAACAGCATGAGACAGCAAATGCCTCCAACCAAGTTCAAACTCTCAAGCCTAATCTTGGGTCAAAAAACCCTATGGCTTGTCTCATGGCTTTTTGGGATAGCGGCTGCTCTATCAGCAATCGGTCTTATGATGGCAGCTGGCTCATTTGCGGCTATGACTGCAACTGTCGGCGTGATGGCAGTAGGGCTTTTACCGTCGGCACTCATTCGTATTTTTGCTGTTGGGCGAACGCTGTTTCGCTATGCTGAGCTGATGGTGTCGCATCAAGCGATTTTTCGCTTGCTTAAGGATTTGAGAGTTCAGTTCTTCTCAAGCTGGGTAAGACTGCCCACTAGCGAACGCCTAAAAGATAGCAACAGTGCCCAAAAAATGCACAAGCTTGTCAAAGACATCGACGTGCTAAATGAGTTCGTTTTGCGATTGGCGTCGCCTTTTATCGTGGCAGGCGTGGCAGTTTTTGCTTTAATGGTGTTTGGCTTAGTGTATGTCCCACAAATTTTTTGGGCATTATCCATACTTATTTTACCATTTATCATTGCTATTATCGCCTTAAAGCAAGGCAAGGCATTGGCAAGAGCTCAAAGTGAACTTGCCACTCACAAAAAAAGCGTCCTACTTAATGCTTTACCTGCCTTAACTCAGCTTTTAACATGGGGTGCGTGGGATAATCAAGCAAAACAGCTTTTTAATCTTGAAGATGATTATGATAAAACGATTAAAAAAGCTGATAAATTAAGACGATATGCACAGCTTAAAACCCAAATTGTGCTAGCGGTAGCAGTTGCTATCACGCTGATGATAGTTGGGCTATCTATCAAGCAGTGGCAGGGGGTTACTGATGGCTTGCTAGGCACAAAAGCGGTATTTGCTTTGGCGGTGGTATTTGCTTTGATGGGTCTAGGCGAGATATTGATGGGGCTTGTGAGTGAGCCTTTGGCATTTGGGCGAGCGATAATCGCCAAAAACCGCCTAAACGCACTCATTGATACCGACAATCATACGACAAGTAAAATTCATCTAACTGATGTACATCGCTTGGTTTTAGATGATTTGTCTGTAAAAATGCCTAAGGGTTTAACGCCTACTCGCCCAATTTGTGCGACACTTAGCACCGATAAGCCGACATTAATCGTAGGGGCATCAGGAGCTGGGAAATCAACTTTACTTGCGACATTAGCAGGCGAGATTTTGCCTTATGATGGCGTGATTACGGTCTGCTATAAAGAAGGGCAAATAAATCTTTGGGAATGTGATTTTGGGCAGTCGCTTGGATTTTTAGGTCAGCAAGTTGATATTTTTGACCAGACTTTAGCGGATAACCTAAGATTAGGCAAGCCTTCTGCTAGTGATGAAGAGCTTTGGCAAGTGCTGCAAAAAGTCGGTCTATCCACTTGGGCAAGCAACCAGCCAAAGGGGCTTGATACCCCGCTTGGTGAATATGGCATGGCGGTGTCTGGCGGTCAAGCTCGCCGTATCGCTTTGGCAAGATTATTACTCACCCCAAAGGCAATGCTACTATTAGATGAGCCATTTGCAGGGCTTGATGCTGCTACAAGGCAAACTGTATGGACAGCCTTAACCACGCTACAAAACAGCGGAGATATTGGCGTATTGGCGATTTGCACACACCAAGTATGGCATGATATTGGTGATGTGGATATGATTTATGTGCAATAAAAAGAGCGTTAAATACGCTCTTTTTTATGCGATTAGATTAGATAGGTTCTGTTTTTGGGGCTTTTGGTTGCTCTGTTTTTGGTTTGTCTTCTTCGGTGATGATGTTGGCATTAGCATCGCCAAAACTTAAAACTTCACCAAAGTTTATTTGAATTTTTAAAATAAGCTGGTTTTCTTTGGTAGTGGCAGTATTTATTTGAGCCTTTTTGATATTATTGGTAAGCACTTTGACATTTTTTAGCCAACGTCCAATCTCAAGATAAATAACATCGCCTTTGTGTTCAGTAAAAGGCACGCCTTTAATCTTTACTTGGCTTAAGATAAAAGGAAGCGGGTCTTTTCTAAGGATAGTGCGATACGCCCCTAGGGCAAACTTAGCGGCAGGTGCTTGCCACCATGTGCGTGAATGCAGCTCAATCACATCTGTGTTACTAATCTGTCTAAGCACAAGTCTTTGGGTGTAGCGATCAAGCTGAATTTGCACTAACTCAAAATTACTTGCCACACTTGCAAAAATCCCTGCAACATCGACCGTGGTGGATAGTCTTAGCCAGTCATCATGTAGTTCAAGCTTTAAATCTAGGAGCATACCTACATTATCTACAACAAACTGCTTAAGAGCGTCATTGACCTGCTCTTCGCTTAGTGTGATATAAATCTCATCAAGAAAGTTATCAGCAGCTGTAGCATAGCTATGCTTAATACTGCCAAGCGTCTGCTGCCAGCTAACAAATAAATCTTCAATGAAATTATCACTGTTAAAGCTACTGATGTCAGAGATTTT
The DNA here is from genome assembly GCF_022701215.1 of Moraxella nasovis. Lineage (NCBI taxonomy): Bacteria > Pseudomonadati > Pseudomonadota > Gammaproteobacteria > Moraxellales > Moraxellaceae > Moraxella > Moraxella nasovis. Next base: position 1,817,721 of record NZ_CP089976.1, read on the forward strand.
CTGCATTAGAGTAGGCTTGCTGTTATCAAGTGTGGCGTCAGTCTGAACGTGGGTGGTCTTAATGTCAGTCATGGTAAAATCTAAAGTTGCTAAATCCACCCCATTGTAACAAATTTATTTAAAATGTGGCAAATTTTAGTGTTATTTTTGTGATGTTTTTGCGTTGTTTATAACATAAGCGGCAATTTACAGTATAATATAGGCGTGATGGGTGTTTTTAGCCTATTCGTACTACTAGCGTTGCGGGTATACTTTGATGACAAGGTAGCGTTTGAAAAATTTAAGAAAAACCCATAACCAGTTTTCCATTGATGGCGGTGGCTATCTGACCTACCTTGCTTTAAGCTGTGTGAACTTACAGCTCATATAGGGGCAATATCCAAAGGCGGAGTTTAAAAGCACGAGGGAGTATTGATAGATGTAAATAAACCGCTGTATGGCGGTTTTTGATTTGTGAAATAAAATTACAATAATACATAGCGTCGGTAAAGCCCTAGTGTATTATATGCATCTGCAGATATTGTTACTTTATATCATTTTTTAACTACTATAAACACTCATTACAGAGTTATGAACTCTCATAAACCCTAGCAAACATGATTTTTGTGGCTTTATAATGATGAAATCAAGTCAGCAATTTTGCTTTGATCGGCTCTGCTATGCTTAATCTTTAAAACATAAACACATTCGCCCAAAATCTCAAAATAAACAATCACAGGCGGTTTCGGTACAAACAGCTTACGAATTTCACACCCTTTTGTGTAAAAATTCACCGACTTACAGCGTCTCGGCATAGTTTTAAGTGTATTGGTTGCAACTTCGATACGCTCCAAAACCATCATCACAACATCGATGTTTTTGGTGGTCTTTGCATAGAATGAAGCAATGTTATTCAAATCATCTTGTGCGGACTGCTCGTAAATAACACTGTATTTGCGTTCAAAATGCTCTATATGTTCGCTCATGATGTGTTCTGTTGCCGACCCTACCTAGCTAAAAACATTTTTGCATACTCTAGGGCATTTTTATGAGCTTCTGACGCACTTATGCCACTTGAACCATTTTCATGTAAATTGTCGCTAGCTTGCATGATGTCTTTTTCAAGCATTTTTTGGTAATGAAGCTGTTCTTTTACAGCTCTATCGAGCATTTGTACCGCCATATAGTGAATACTGCGGTTTTCTTTTTCTGCAAGCTCCTGTAATGCCTGCTTGGTTTCCACATCAATTCTAAGGGAAATGGCGGATTTGCCAGTGGTTGCAGTTTGCATGATTATCCTAAAATTAAACCCTTTTGTCTGATGTATCACATTGTAATACAAATGACGACAGAAGTAAATTACACACCAAAATCATAATTATCTTAGGTTCTTTTGTGTTATCTCTTTTGTTGAAATTTTGCAATAGTTTTAAAACAGCCACAAAAGCCAAATGGAGCTGTATTTAAATTATTTGGCAAAATATGAGCAAGAGACAGACGAAAATTCACCGATTGGCATTATTTTTGTACATCCAAAAAGAGCGAACAAATTGAGCTTGTGGGGCTAGAAAACAGCGACATTTATATTGCTGAATATATGACTGTATTACCACCCAAAGAGTTATTAGAACAAAAATTACATTTGGCGGTAAAGCGGGCAAGGTTAAGGTTTGATGGGTGATTTAAAAAAAAGCCAAGAATTAAATCTTGGCTTTTTATTTAGAGTAACCCACCTTGTACTGCTGGTGTAGTATATTTCAACGATTGATTATTCTTTTTAATGGCTTGCAATAGCTCATTAATGTCCTGTCTCATATTATTTGGTTGAATAACAATTGGTTTGGGTTGCTCTTGGATAATTTGTCGATTTAAGTCATATTTTGGATTGCTTCGGTGAATATTATCGTAAATTACCGCTTGCAAAAGCCCATATTTTTTGGCTTTCTCTAATGCGTGCCGAGCACCACTATCATTACCCTGATCATTTTGGGCATAGCTTGCAGATAATAAAACACAATCGCTATACAATGCTTGCAATCTGTCTCTTTCGATATAACGAGAGATAATTTTGCGTTGGTCCGTCGGTGTTGTTAAATATTCTGTAACTAGCAATCCACCATTTTCAACAATCTCTTCTGCTAATTGTTTGTTAGCGGCAGGTTGAATATTATTTAATGGACTGGGTAAAATTGCAAGCGTTAAACCACCTGATTGCAATGTCTGCCTATGGGCAATTTCATCGCAGCCTTTTGCTAAGCCACTCACAATAACTACATTTTGCTTTACCAATTCATCGACAATTGCCCTTTCATCTTGCTCGGTAACATCATCAGGATTAAGCAAACCAATCACCGCAATATTGGTATTATTTTTGGATAAAAGTGATAAATCACCTTTATAAAATAATGCGATAGGCTTATCTCCATCAGTCACTTTACCACGATATACAGGAAATTTACTGTCGTGCAATGCTACCAAACCATCACAACTTTCACCCAACGCCAAAATTTTTTGTTCAATAAAATCTCGTTTTTGTTTAAAATCTTCTTCTGTTGCCGTTGGATATTTTACAGCAATTTTCTCTACTATGCTTTCTAGGCAGTCTGTTGCTAAAATATTTTTATGAACCCACGCTTTGCCGATACCTCTGTACAATAAGGTGGTCAGAATATTTAATGCATTATCTGTGTATTTCATTATGTTGCCTTAGATAAATTCGATTGTGCTTCTTTTTGTAAATTGGAAATGTCTCGACTTTAAAACCGTTCTTGCAATAGCAAATAGCGTAACACTTTTTGCTCCGCAATCCAACAATGCCTGTAAGACATCTTCATCAATATTGATACTTTTTGTATAAATATCATCAATCAATAAAATATGCTTACCTGCAATTTCTGGCGATAATTGACAAGTGTCTTTAGTGATGCCAACATAAGGCATATCGCCATCATTTTCTATACTTAAACATCTCCCATTAAGATGGGTTGTTCTGGTGTTTCTCGTTCTGATGATAAAGTCAATACCATCACCAAATAAATTTTGATTAAGTTTATCTGATCCTACAATAGCTTGAAATAATATTCTAAAAATCAATTGATATTCAGAATAAGTCTCTAATGCTTTTGCTCTAGGTACAACACAAATATATAATTTATCACTTAAATCTAGTTGCTGATAAATATAATTTAACTCATCAATAAGATTGTACTTTAACGCTTTCACAGCACTCATTAACTCATTCTTGGGAGTTTTATTAAAGGTGTTTTTTAACGTATTAAGATAATCTGGATTATTGGGTTGTTGATAGCCCACATAATCCGTACGATAAAAACCTTGTACATTCTGATGTAAAAAATCATTACGTTCAACAATAAATTTATGCAGCATAAAAATAATCTCCATCTGTATAAACAATCTGATGTGCTAAAACCCCTGCCTTAAGAGCATTTTCAATTTCTGTTTTACAATTTTCAAAAACAAAAACTTGGTTAGCACTTAATGCTAATAAATCCAAAGCATAAGCATATTTATTTTGGGGGTGGCAGATAATTCCTTTAAATAAATACTGTAGCTGATGATATTGCAGCGTTTGCTTTATACGCTGTTCATCGCCTGAACTTACCAAATAAAAATGATAGTTTTTATAAAACTTCTCTATAAATTTCAACAAATTATCATTTACTTTTGTTTTTGATAAAAACATCGGATATATCTGCCTCTTACGCTTTACCACCCAATCTATTTGCTCATTGGACAAACCAAATTCCTTTAATATTATCTTTGTTAATCTCTTGCTATAATGTAGATTTTTTGCATTAAAATTAGACAACTCTCTCAGGGCATTTAAATACGACTGCGTATTAGCAATATCGGTATCAACCAATGTTCCATCTAAATCAATAAATATTACACTGTTAGAGTTGATTTTTTTACCAAAATCGTCTAGCATAAGTTGTTTCATAATGGTTAATTATTGTATAAATTTCTGTACCGCAATCAACCAACAACTCCGACTTTTCACACCCACTTTTTCATCATCTCGCCCACAAAAGGGGCTTTATGAACATCACAAAAACCTTGTCAATCTTAGAAAAGAAAACCGTCTGACCCAAGGGCAAATGGCAGAAAAATTATAAATGCCCAAAAATGGTTATATAAAGCTCGAGCGTGGTGAAAATAGAATTACCATTGAGCATTTATTTAAAATCGCCCAAGAGTTTAATATTGATGTTAGTGAGTTATTAAAAGAACATAAAGATATTATTTTTTTTATTGGGCGATAATAATACAAATTACGCCAACCGTTACTATGGTGAGACAACCGCACAAATAGAAAAACTAGAACTCATCATCGCCCAAAAAGACAAAGAAATCGCATCATTAAGACAGCTGCTTGATAAATAATGAGTGAGTATTCATTCATTTTCTAAGCCAAACCAATTTTTACTAAGCATTGCAGTTTGGTTATTTGATTTGTTATTATGCTAAAAGCCAAAACCACGCCTAGACGTGGTTTTTATTATTCTAAATTAAGGTAAATCAGTAAGATTAGTTAAAAATTTCTAGTCAAGTTGTTTTGACTATGACCTTTAAATCTCTTCAATGCGGATACATGCTACTTTACGTCCTTGCCACTCACGAAGTGGCGGCTCTATCATCGCACATTCTGCACTGGCGTGCGGACAGCGTTGGTGTAAGGCACAGCCTGTTGGCGGATTGAGCGGACTTGGTAGCTCCCCTGTGAGTTTAAGCTTTTCTTTTTTGACGGTAAGACTTGGCGCTGCCGACAGCAATGCTTTCGTGTAAGGGTGCATGGGACTGGAAAACACATCATCAGTCTTACCATGTTCTACCACCTTGCCAAGATACATGACGACAATCTCATCGGCAACGTGCTCAACGACTGATAAGTTATGTGAGATGAACACATAAGCGGTGTGATATTCGTCTTGTAAATCCATAAAAAGATTAAGCACTTGGGCTTGGATAGATACATCAAGGGCAGAAGTCGGTTCATCTGCCACGACAATTTTAGGGTTTAGCATCATCGCACGGGCTAGAGCGATACGCTGACGCTGACCACCTGAGAACATATGCGGATAGCGACTGGCGTGTTCTGGACGCAGACCCACCGTTTTCATCATGGTAACAGCTCGCTCGGTACGCTCAGCCTTATTAAAGCGATTATGAATGATGAGCGGCTCGATAAGCTGATAGGCGATGGTTTGGCGTGGATTAAGACTGGCATAGGGGTTTTGGAACACCATTTGAATTTCGGTGCGTTTTTGCTTTAGCTCTTTGTTGCTTAATTTGGCGGTATTGGTGCCGTTAATGATAAGCTCGCCTGAGGTTGGCGATTCAATCAAAGTCAGCTGACGAGCAAGCGTGGATTTACCACAGCCAGATTCCCCCACCACAGCAATGGTTTTACCTGCTGATAAGTCAAAAGATACGCCATTTAATGCCTTAACAACTTGCTTAGGTTTGCCAAGTCCGCCTGCTACATCATAATGGCGAGTTAGGTTGTTGGCGATAAGCACTTTTTGGTCATTCATACGCTTACTCCTTTTAAATCAGCAAGGTTGTTGCTAATACAACGTACTTTCCCATAAGCTGTATCTAGCATGGCAGGTGGGATATGGCACGCTTCACGTACATAGGGGCAGCGTGGCGACAATAAACAACCGACTGGTCGGTCGTATTGACTAGGGACAACTCCTGCCAGTGATTGTAGACGGCTTTTGCCACGTGAAAATTCTGGCACAGCTTGTAATAAGGCTTCGGTATAAGGGTGGGCAGGATTCTCAAAAATCGCTGGCACACGACTGGTTTCCACCACTTGACCTGCATACATCACCGCCACATGATGAGCATTTTCGGCAACCAGACCTAAATCATGCGTGATAAGAATCATTGCCATCTGCCGCTCGCTTTGTAAACGGTGTAATAGTTCCATGATTTGAGCTTGCACGGTGACATCAAGAGCGGTGGTCGGCTCATCAGCGATAAGCAGTTTAGGCTCACAAGCAAGTGCCATCGCAATCATCACACGCTGACTCATACCCCCTGATAGCTGATGTGGATATGCCTTTAATCGTCCCTTAGCATCAGGTATCTCTACCATCTCAAGTAGCTCTATCGCTCTTTGGCGAGCCTTAGCTCCTTTTAAGCCTAGGTGGGCAGATAGCACTTCGGTGATTTGCATTTCGATGGTAAAGCTTGGATTTAGGCTGGTCATCGCATCTTGGAAAATCATCGAGATATCTTTGCCGATGATTTGGCGTTTTTGGCGTGCATTCATGCTTAAAAGGTCTTTACCGTCAAATTGCATACGATTGGCGTGGATATTTGCCGTATTTGGCAAAAGTCCCATCAGTGCCATCATAGAGACCGACTTGCCAGAGCCTGACTCGCCCACCACTGCCAGCACTTCACCTGCTGACACAGATAGCGAGACCGAATCTACCGCACGAAAGGCACGAACCCCTTGCCCGAATACCACTTGTAATTGTTCAATATCTAATAAAGGCTGTTTCATCATGATACCTGCTTGAGTTTGGGGTCAAGGGCATCACGAAGCCCATCGCCAGTTAGGTTCACCGATAAAGCGGCAGTAAAAATTGCAAGACCTGGAAAAATAGCCATCCAGACATTGCTTTGAATGTATTGGCGAGCATTACCCAGCATCGCCCCCCATTCTGCCAAAGGTGGTTGTACGCCAAAGCCAAGAAAGCCAATCGCCCCTGCTTCTAAGATGGCAGACGAGAAAATCATCGTGGCTTGGACAATCAAAGGCCCCATACAGTTTGGTAATACCGTAATCAGCATCAGTCGTGGCAGACTTGCTCCCATCACACGAGCTGCTGACACATAATCACGCTGCAATTCCACTAAGGCGGTGGCTCTGGTGATACGAATAAACGGCGGCATACATACCAAGGCAATGGTAATAATCGTATTTATCATCGACGGACCAAGAATGGCAGCAATGATAATGGCAAGTAGCAGGCCTGGATATGACATGACAATGTCGTTGATAAGCATGATGACTTTGCCAAGCACTTTTGGCCAAAAGGCAGCAATCAAGCCTAACGTTACCCCAATTATCATCGCAATAATGGTGGCAGTCAAGCCAATCATAAGTGAGTAGCGAGCACCATATAATAAGCGTGAGAGCGTGTCTCGTCCTGCATCGTCTGTGCCAAAGATAAATTCACTTGTGCCACCAAAGAGCATGGGCGGCAACTGTTCTTTTCCAGTATGTAAGATATTGGGGTCATAAGGGGCGATAACTGGGGCAAATACCGCACCTAGCACCATCAAAATAAGTACGATTAGCCCTATGACTGCACCTTTATTCTTAAAAAAGGTGGCGACAAATTGTTGCCATTCGCTGGGCGGTTTTGGGGCAGTTGTGATTGTCGTGGACATAGCATTTTCCTTATATTATCGCATCAGGCGGCATGACGAATGCGTGGATTAATCAAGCCGTAAGTAATATCAACCAAAAGGCTAATAAACATAAGCATGGTTGCCACAAGCAAAATGCCGTTTTGGACAATCGGATAATCTCGACTAAAAAAGCCATCTAACAGCCATGTACCTACACCTGGCCAGCTAAAAATCGTCTCAGTTAAAATCGCCCCTGCCATCAGCTGTGCCATTTGTAAACCAATCACTGTAATCACTGTAATCATGGTATTACGCAAAACGTGTACTAAGATAATGCGAGTAGGCGACAGACCTTTTGCCTTAGCAGTACGAATATAGTCTTCGCCTAATACTTCAAGCATAGCAGAGCGTGTCATACGAGCAATCATCGCCATTGGAATAGTGGATAAGGCGATGGACGGTAAGATAAAATGCTTGACCACATCCCAAAATGCAGCTAAGTTGCCAGACAGTGCTGAGCCAAGTAGCCATGAGCCATATTTAGGTTCAATATCAATAAACTCAATAATATTAATCACCCCAGAGACGGGTAATAGACCCAAATAATGAGCAAAAATCCCTGTCAAAATCGGACCGAGCAAATAAATTGGCATAGAATAGCCTGCCAACGCTCCACTCATTAAGGCATAATCAAGCCAAGTGCCACGTTTTAAAGCAGCAGCAATGCCAAGCGACACCCCAACAATCGAAGCGATAATCATCGCACAAATAGCAAGCTCAAGTGTCGGCACAAAATGATGAAAAAAATCTTGTAATACAGGGGTACGGGTACGAAAGGTTTCGCCAAAATCCCCACTTAAAATTCTAACCAAATAATCCCAATATTGCACGATGATGGGCTTATCTAACCCCAGACGTGTCAGCATTTCTGCACGCAAGGCAGGGTCAACGGTGCGTTCGCCCATCATGACTTGTACCACATCTCCTGGCACTAGACGAATAAGTGTAAAAGTAGAGATGGTAAGCCCAATATAAATGGGAATCATAAGCAAAATACGGCGTAAGATAAAAGCAAACATACTTATTTTTTTCCGTGTTTAGGGAGGGGCGGTGTGGTAGGTTGGTTTAAGATGCAGTGTAAGTGTGTTTGGCTTGATGATAAATCAAATAATGGTTAAACATGGATAGACTTATGCGACAAGCTGGCGTTTAGTTGTCTTAATTATTATTCAAGTTTAAAATGACCGCTGTATCATGCCATTGCCTAAAAACACAAAAAACCGTTTGCCTGCAAACCATACAGACAAACGGCAAAGCATCTTATTATTCCACGCTAACACCTTCAAAACGTGTGTTACCAAGTGGCTCAAGCACAAAGCCTTTAACGTTCTTAGCAAGCAGTACATCAGTTACTGAGTGTGCCAAGTAGATTTGTGGCACGTCTTTAGCGATGATACGCTGTGCTTCGATGTATTTTTTGCTACGTTCATCTTGGTCTGTGATGCTACGAGCATCTACTACTAGGCTGTCAAATGCTTTATTGCAATAACGAGCGTAGTTACTGCCACCTACGCCATTACAGCTTAATAGGTTGCCTAGCCAGTTATCAGGGTCACCATTATCACCTGTCCAGCCGATTAGAACAGCATCAGGCTCACCGCTTTTGGCACGTTGTAGGTACTCGCCCCACTCATAAGTTACCAATTTTGCTTTAATACCTGCTTTTGCCCAATCTGCTTGAATCATCTCAGCCATAAGCTTGGCATTTGGGTTGTATGGTCGTTGTACAGGCATGTACCACAAATCTATTTCTAGATCTGTTGCTCCTGCTTCGGCAAGTAGGGCTTTGGCTTTTTCGGTGTTAAACTCAGACGGCTTAAGTTCGGTATCCACACCCCATTGGCTAGGTGGTAGTAGACCTGCTGCACGAGTACCTGCACCTGCATAAACTGCTTGAATGATGGCATCTTTATCAATCGCTAAATCTAGGGCTTGACGAACACGAGCATCAGCAAGTTTTGGTTTTTCTACGTTAAGAGCCATGTAACCTGTATTATAGCCTTCACGAGATTCGACATTAATTTTACCAGACTTTTTAGCTGCTTCAATCTCAGCCACTTTATTGTAACGAGAGACGCTACATTCGCCTGCTTCCATTTTTTGGGCACGTACACCTGAGTCTTTGGTTATGGCGAAAATCAAGTTATCTAAATGAACGATGTCTTTATTCCAGTAATCTGGGTGCTTGACATAGCGGATTTGTTGGTCTTTTTGGTAAGATTTTAAAATAAAAGGACCTGTACCGACAGGCTCAGTGTTTAGATTGGCAGCTTTACCGTCAGCTGCTAGCTTGTCTGCGTATTCTGCTGAATGAATATAAGCGAACGGCATGGCAAGGTTGGATAAGAAAGTCGCATTCACGTCATTTAGCACGACTTTAACGGTGTGATCATCCACCTTTTCTACCGACTTAATCAGCTCAGGCAGTGCCATATCACTAGCGTATGGGAATTCTGCAGGATAAGCCTTATTAAATGGTAAATCTTTATCAGTTAGGCGTTTTAGGGTGAATACCACATCATCGGCATTAAAATCACGGCTTGGCGTGAAGTAGTCGGTGGTGTGGAACTTCACGCCAGGGCGTAAATGAAAAGTATAGGTTAGCCCATCTTCTGAGATATCCCATTTTTCTGCCAAAGAAGGCTCAAGCTCAGTAGTGCCGATTTTAAACTCAACAAGACCGTTAAATAAGGTATGTGCAGATGCATCAAATGATGTGCCATCGGTGAACTGGGCATGATCAAAGCCACCAGGACTACCTTCTGAGCAGTAAACTAAGGTTTTAGAACCATTGGCACTACCGCTGTCAGTTGTGGTCTTATCACCGCCACCGCAGGCAGTTAGTCCGACAGCACCAGCGACAATAGTGGCTAATGTAGTCAGCTTAAAAAAAGGCGTTTTCATAAACACTTCCTTAATGTTTTATGGGGAGGGGGATGCTAAATTAATCATTCAACAAGCGTGTAGTATAGCCATAAAATAAACATTCTGCAATAGCAAGTAGGCTATTGTTTGTTTGCATTTTAAATGAAATTTTCATTCCAACCATCAGCGTGTTTGTCGTGCTTATTCTTAGATAAAAAAATCTACATAACAAATCTACTCATGGCATAAGATGAATCAAAAATAGTTATTGCCAAAAATATTTAGTTGTTATTTTTACCAAAAGTGTTCAAACTTTAGATATTAGAAGGTTAGCTTCGTCAATGAGTGTCGTTTATTGGTATGGCATTTTTATTTATTTTTTAGCCAGCTGGCATCTTCTTCACTTAGACGCCATCGCCCCTTTTTCTTGGAAGTCGTGCGACTACTAAAAATAGTATTGCCTAGTAGTTTTGACATCGAGTGGCTAGAATGAGCATGACAAATGGCACATGCCAAGCCATCAGCGGCATCGGCTTGGGGTACGACCGATAGGGATAAAATGCGGCACACCATAGCCGAAACTTGCTCTTTATCGGCTGCACCATAGCCACAGACGGCTTGTTTGATTTGGCGAGCAGTATATTCAGATACAGTAAGATTAAGTGCAGTCAGTGCAGCGATGGCAGCACCACGAGCTTGACCAAGCTTTAGGGCAGAGTCTGGATTGCTTGCCATAAAGACTTGTTCCACAGCAGCATACATTGTAGTTTGTGTGTACTTTTGGTGATGGGCGACGATACGAGATACGCCGCCAAAAATCTGGGCGATGCGTGTCGGCATATCGCTACTGTCGGTACGGATTGTGCCTGCATCGATAAAAGTGAGTTTGTCGGCGTGTGTGCTGATGATGCCATAGCCTGTCATGCGAGAACCGGGGTCAATGCCAATAATGAGCGTCATAATGGTTGGGTAACTGCCTGAAGTTTGTTATAATGGGGTTTATTCATTTCAATAATTATGAAAACCGATTGAAAATGGGTGATTACGCCCAAATTATAGCACGGTTGATTTATTAAAAAGGAAAAAATATGGGTGCAGTTGTTGGCATTGCTTTAGTGTGGTTTATCATTGAGATGCTATTGTGGTATTTAGTAGCTCAGTTTATTAGTGGATGGTGGGTGTTTTTTTGGTTTATCATCGCAGCGGTGATTGGTATTTCGCTCATTAAAAAAGCGGCTGGTACCTTAAACCCAATGGCACAGCAAATGAAAAATGGCGTTATCCCTAACCCTGCTAATCAGCCACCAGAATCTACCATCGCTAAATCAGTGGCATCAGGCATTGCAGGCTTACTGTTTTTATTGCCGGGTCTATTGACAGATTTGGGTGCGGTGCTGATTATGTTGCCATTTGTTCAGCGTAAACTGACTGCTGCTGCTAAGAATTACGCTTTAAAAAACCAAGATAAGATGATGGCGATGATGGCAAAGCAAATGGGCGGTAATGGCATGGGTGGTATGAGTGGCAATCCGTTCGGCGGTAATCCATTTGGTCAAGCCAATCCATTTGGCGGCAATCCATTTGGTGGTGGTAAGTTTGGTAATTCAACGGTTGTTGATGGCGAAGCTAAAACTGTCAAGACAGACGTTAAGCGCATCAAGTCAGCAAATGACGAATGACGAATAATCTTAAGCCTAAAAAAAGTCAATATTTTGATATTGACTTTTTTTGTTGGGTGAAAACTATCAACACATCAAAGATTATCTTAGCGAAATTGGTTTTGACACAGTTTGATAAACTCTTGACCAAACTGGCGAATCTCACTATCATCACGCACAGCAATCCAGCTGGTGAAGCGACCAAAGTGCAACACTGGAATAGCGACCAAATCAGGATAGTGCGAAGGTTCATACGCCATCTCAGCGATGATACCCACACCAAGCCCAGTAGATACATAGGTGCTGATGACATCAGCGTCAAGTGCTGACAGCACGATGTCAGGCGATAACCCTGCTTTTGCAAAAGTCTTATCAATTGCTCCACGTCCAGTAAAGCCACCGTGATAGGTAATGATAGGGTAGCTTGCCAAGTTTGGTAGGTCCACACCATCTGTCACGCCTGCAAACTTGGCAAGCTCATGATTTTTTGGCACGACAACAACGTGCGACCAGTCATAATAACGATGGCAACGAAGCACGCTGTTATTAAGTAGGCTTTCGGTGGCAATACCAACATCTGCTTGTCCACGGATTACCATGTGGGCGATGGTCTCAGGATCAGCTTGTTGTAGAACAAGATTCACCTTAGGGAACTTATCACGAAACTGCTTGACGATTTTTGGTAGAACATAGCGAGCTTGGGTGTGTGTTGTTGCGACGATGAGCGTGCCTTCTTCGGCGTTATTAAAATCAAGGCTAAGATTCTCAATGGTGCGAATCTCAGCAAAAATCGCTTCAATGTGCGGCAAAAGCTGCTTGCCAATCGGTGTTAAGCCTGTCAAACGCTTGCCTTGGCGGGTGAATACATCAGCTTTTAGTTGACTTTCAAGGGCGGCAATCTGCTTGGATAGGCTAGATTGACTCGTGTGAAGCAGGTCGGCAGCTTGGCTAAGATTATAGCTGTTTACGACCGTATGCCAGACGGTTTCAAGCTGCTTTAACTGAATTTGTAAATGTCTTTGGTTAATAACAACATCAATTGCCATAAAATGCCTAGGTGGTAAAATTTACATTATCCAAAAAATATCATCATAAATCAAGCAAATAAATTGCAACAAATTTAAGTATCGTCTAATATGTGCATATTTTAATCATTGTGTGAAATCAGATGAAAAACTTTATCTCTAGCCAAGCTAAGCCTACGGGCTTGACTGCCTTTAAGGTAGCTTATTTAAACCGTGAAGCGTTATCGCTCTTATTTTTAGGCTTTAGTGCAGGCGTGCCGATATTACTAATTTTTAGCAGCCTTGGGCTTTGGCTAAGAGAAGCTGGCGTAGATAAGAGTACGGTTACAATGTTTAGCTGGGCGGCTCTTGGGTATTCATTTAAGTTTATTTGGTCACCACTTGTGGATATGTTGCGATTGCCCATGCTGTCAAGCTGGCTTGGACATCGGCGATCATGGCTATTAATCACGCAGATTTTTATCATTTTGGCGATTGTGCTGATGGCGATGACCGACCCAACGGGGATAAATCTAAGCGTGATGGCAGCAGGGGCAGTATTGCTTGGATTTTCGGCAGCCACCCAAGATATTGTCATTGATGCTTATCGAATCGAATCGGCTCCTAGCGAAATGCAGACCGCTTTATCAGCAAGCTATGTGGCAGGCTATCGTATCGGTATGATCGTCTCTGGGGCAGGGGCGTTATATTTGGCGGACTTTTTTGGCTCAAGCAGTGAAGTTTATAATTATCTAGCATGGCAAAAAACTTATCTGATTATGGGGCTTGTTATGGGGCTTGCTATCTTGACGACACTGACCATACGAGAGCCTTATGCTGTCTTTGAAGGCAAAAAGCAGACGCTTAATGAAAGGATTGTGGGCATCTATATCGGACTACTTTGTGTGCCTGCCTTAGTGGTTGGCATACCATTTTTGGTGTTGAAAATTGCAACATCTTTAGCGGGTGGCGAGATTGCATTACCGAGCGTTATTGCCACGGCTTTGATTTATTATTTTGGTGCATTATTGGCAATTTTACCCATCTTAATTGGATTTTTAATGATAAATCAAGCTAAGTTTCATCAAGTTTTACCAATAGCTTTAGAGCAAAAGCAATACCGATTTAGCAAAGCCGATTATGTGCGACTGGTAGCCGTTTTTGCATTGTCTGTCATTGGTTTTATTGTTAGTTATCGTATGATTGGTAGCGTTTTGCCGAGTGTTGAAGATGTGGCTGTGAGTTTTTTGTTGGGCTGTGTGCAGTTTATTGGCAGCATCTTGGTGATGGCAGGCTTAGGAACAATACTTGTAAAAATGGGTGTGGTCCGCTCAGAAGTTGCTAAAGTAACTTGGCTGACTCCTGTAGCGGACTTTTTTGAAAGATATGGTAAAAAAGCGTTACTACTACTGGCGTTAATCGGTCTGTATCGCATTTCTGACATTGTAGCAGGCAATATCTCAAACCTGTTTTATCAGGATTTAGGCTTTAGTAAGACGGATATTGCCAATGCGGTTAAGCTTGTCGGCGTGGTTGCAAGCATCGGCGGTGGGTTTATTGGTGGCTGGCTTGCCCAGCGATCAGGCGTTATGCGATCGATGATGATTGGGGCATTGCTTGCGTGCGTGACTAATCTGCTGTTTATTGTGCTTGCTAATATGCCAAGCTTACTGATGATGTATGGGGCGGTGATCGCAGATAATTTGGCTGGCGGTCTTGCCAGTGCGGTCTTTATCGCCTTTTTATCTGCTTTGACATCCATTCGTTTTACAGCGGTGCAGTACGCACTCTTTTCATCCTTAATGACGTTACTGCCTAAAGTTCTAGGCGGTTATAGTGGGTCGATTGTCGAAGCGACAAGTTACCCTGTGTTTTTTGCCATCACCTTTGCCATCGGTTTGCCGATTTTATGGTTGGTTTGGCTTGTTGATAAGAAAATCCCATTGGATAATAATGAATAGTGAGAATGCACAGCTTTGGCTGTGCTTTTTTAATAGGATAATAAATGACTGCGTATCAAGCAAACTACTTTAACTCATCTGATTTAAAAACCATTTTGCATTCTAAGCGTGCTAATATTTACTATTTAGAATATTGCCGAGTTATGCAAAAAGGTGGGCGTGTGCTGTATCTTACTGAATCTGAAAAGGAAAATCTGTACTACAACATTCCCATAGCCAACACCACGAGTATTTTATTGGGTACAGGCACGTCCATCACCCAAGCTG
Organism: Moraxella nasovis; assembly: GCF_022701215.1. Taxonomy (NCBI): domain Bacteria; kingdom Pseudomonadati; phylum Pseudomonadota; class Gammaproteobacteria; order Moraxellales; family Moraxellaceae; genus Moraxella; species Moraxella nasovis. Next base: position 1,832,907 of record NZ_CP089976.1, read on the forward strand.
CCATGCGAATGCTGTCGCAAGCAGGCGTGCTTGTGGGTTTTTGTGGGGGTGGTGGTACGCCGCTGTTGATGGGAGTGCAAATTGAGTGGCTGACCCCACAAAGCGAATATCGCCCAACTCAATATGTGCAAGGGTGGCTGTCTTGGTGGTGGGACGATGACAAACGTTTGCTGATGGCAAAACAGCTTCAAACCGCACGGCTTGCATTTATGAAAGACGTGTGGGGGCGTGATAAAGACTTGCGACAGTGGGGCTTTGATAGCAAAACTGAGCCAATGACAAGCTTATTAAGCAACTACCAAACCCAAGTGCTTAGGCAAAATGGCGTGAATGATTTATTGACCCTAGAAGGGCGAATGACCAAAGAATTATACCGCATTGCATCAGTGAATACCAATAATGCTGGTTTTAGCCGTGAACATGATGGTATTGATAAGGCAAATGCTTTTTTGAATCACGGTAATTATTTGGCGTATGGCTTGGGGGCGACCACCGCTTGGGTGCTTGGCATTCCGCATGGGTTTGCAGTCATGCACGGCAAAACTCGGCGTGGGGCGTTGGTATTTGATATTGCCGATATTGTCAAAGATACGATTGTGTTGCCGCTTGCGTTTATTTGTGCGTCCGAAAATGCCACCGAATCAGAATTTCGCCAAGAATGTTTGAATTATTTTACGACTTATCAGGCGTTGGATGTGATGTTTGATACGGTAAAAGCGATGGCGTTGAATAAAGAGTGGAGTTAACAGGGGGTTAAAATGCTAGTTACATTTATCTTGCAATGTGAAAAAAAGGCATTAAACCGCACTCGGCGGATTTTGGATGCTTTTGCCAATCGGATTGGCGATCATGTGTGGCAAACGGCAATTACTGAAGATGGTTTAAATACCGTCAAAAAATTATTACGTCAATCTGCGACCAAATCCACAGCGGTGAGCTGTCATCGTGTCCGCACTCGTAAGCGAAGTCAATTGCTATGGGTGGTAGGTAATCGCAGGCGATTTAATGAACAGGGGGTGGTGGCGGTTAATCGCACTAAACGTAATATTTTAAACAGTGAATGGGAAAATAACTGGCAAAATCTCAACGCCATGATGATTGTTAGTACCTTATCAGCATTGTTGCACGATATCGGCAAATCCACTGTAGGTTTTCAACAAAAATTGCTTCACTCTAGCAAATTGGGCGACCCCTACCGCCATGAATGGATTTCGTTAAAACTATTGGTTTGGCTCATCAAAGACTGCCAAACGGATAAAGATGTTTTTCATAGACTGCAAAATATTGATGTATTTTTGGCGACACATCAGCCGACTTTGGCGGATATTCAAGGCAATATCGAAAAGTCAGAATTTGACAAATTGCCAAGCGTTACCCAATGGATAGCATGGCTCATTGTCACGCATCACCGCTTACCTTATCTGGCAGGATATTTTTTTAATAGTAAAAAAAACAGAAGAATATCTACAACTTAATCATTTGCATTTTAAACGCAAAATAGATAGTTATTATAAAAAGTATATTAAGCCATTTGATTATTGGGTCAAAAATCCAAAATCGATTGAAGAAATGACGGATAAACAAAAACAGCAGTTTTTTAGTTTTGAAAATTTGGTATTAAATAGCCCAGATTGGCAAAAGCAAGTCAAACGCTATGCCAAAAAGGCAGAACAAGACATCGTATTGACTCAATTTGGCGAGCAAAATCAGGCGATTGCCAATCCTTTTTTTACTCATGCTTTCTCGCATGAGTGTCATGGTTGCCGACCATAATTATTCTAGCTTAAAAGACAATCTAGACGATAAAAAACGCCGAGTACAAGGCAGTAAAGACTGGGTAGAAAAATTGGTTGCCAATACCGACCGTAAAACAGGAAAAATTAATCAGCCATTAGATGAACACTTGCTTGGCGTGGCACGTTTCACCGCAGAATTTTGCCGTAAATTACCAATTTTACACGAAAAATTACCCAGACTGGTTAATCACGAACATTTGATAAGAAATACGAATGAATCTTTGTTTGCTTGGCAAAACAAAGCCTTTAAATTGGCGTTATCTTTGAGCGAACACAGCGAAACACATGGCTTTTTTGGGGTTAATATGGCTTCAACAGGCTGTGGCAAAACCATTGGCAATGCTCGAATTATGTATGCTTTGTCCAATCCCAAAAAAGGAGCAAGGCTAACAATTGCCTTGGGGTTAAGGGTTTTGACATTGCAAACAGGGAAGAGTTTTCGCAAAAATTTGAAGCTAAACGACAGCCAATTGGCGATTTTGGTCGGTGGTTTGGCTCAAAAGCAATTGTTTGAATACAATCAAAATCAAACCGATGATAATACGCAAATCGATGATGACAATACGTTGTCTAGATTTGGCAATGAATCGGCTGATTGTTTGATTGATGAATACGTTGATAGCGATAACTTTGACGGTGTTTTGGACGATTTGCAGTTGGATACAGTCATTGAAGATAAATCCGCTTGGCAGTTACTCGCTTCGCCGATTGTCACTTGTACCATTGACCATCTGATGCAAGCTTGCGAGTGCAAACGTGGGGGCGGATATATCGCTCCGATGCTGCGGTTGTTTAGTGGTGATTTGATATTAGATGAGCCAGATGATTTTGACCAAAACGATATGCCAGCGTTATCAAGACTTGTGCATTTGGCAGGGCTGTTCGGCTCTCGTGTGCTGTTGTCGTCTGCGACTTTGCCACCTGATATGCTGTATGGGCTGTTTCAAGCCTATGTGGCAGGGCGAAAAATTTATAATGAACAATTTGGTTATGGCAGTCCGCACATAAGCTGTGCGTGGTTTGATGAAAATAATGCGATAAGCAAAAACTGTCAAACGCTTGATGATTTTAACCAAACTCATCAAACTTTTATCCAAAAACGTGGTCAATTTTTGCAAAAACAACCGATAAGACGTATGGCAGAAATTTTGCCAATCAATGCCACTTATCATGGCGAAAAACAAGCCCAATTTTATCAAGAAATCGCCAAGCAGTTATTAAGCCGTGCCAAAAAATTTCATGATAATCATCATGTGACGGCGAATAATAAGAATGTGAGTGTTGGCTTGATTCGTATGGCAAATATTCAACCATTGATGAAAATTGCCCAAGCCATGCACCAATTACAAACATTAGATGAAAGTCTTAACCAAAATGCGACAAGTCAAAATGACACGCATTTTTACCTGTGTTGTTATCACTCACAACAGGTTTTGGCTTTACGAAATCGTTTAGAAAATCGTCTTGATGGTGTGCTAAATCGCCATCAATTCAATGCAGACGAATTTGTTAAGCGTCAAGATATTGCCCAATTTATCGCCAAAAACCCCACCAAAACCAATCATGTATTTATTGTGCTTGCTACCCCTGTGGCGGAAGTGGGGCGTGATCATGATTATGACTGGGCAATGGTTGAGCCAAGTTCGATGCGGTCTATTATTCAGCTTGCAGGGCGTGTATGGCGACACCGAAGTGAGTTGGTGGCAAGTACGCCAAATATTGGCATTTGGCAATATAATATTAGAGCATTAACAAGCCGAGTGCAACAAAACAGTCAATCTGCGGTATTCAACAAACCTGGTTTTGAGAGCAAACAATACCTACTTGATACCCATGATATGGCGGAATTGATTGAACCTACTACTTTGCAAAAAATTGATGCCATGAGCCGTATTCAAAAACCAACAATGCTCAATCCCAAAACAAGCTTGGTAGATTTAGAACATCAAGTGATGGCAGATTTGATGAATAATTCGCAATTTAATGTGGTCAATGCTTATTTCCAAGACAGCCAAACTTCCAATCGTAGCCATGTACATCTAAGTGCATTAACGCCATTTCGGGCAGGACGAGCCAACATTGAATACATCGTCAAACCTAGCGATGATACGTTTAAGGTGTATCATAGCGAAAGTGTGAAAGAGTACACTTTATACCATGCAAATACGCTAAATAGCGTGATTGAGCCGTATGAAGTGCCGACCAATAGCCCATTGGTGGATGTGTGGCTTGATAGCCGATTGGATGATGTGTTGGCAGAATTGGAGCAAAAATTCGTGGAATTAAGCTCAAATTCGGTAGTGATTCGCTTTTCCAATGTCGCCTTAGCCGAACATCAAAGTGGTTATTACTTTGATGAACGCTTTGGCTGTTGGAAAAAGGATTGATAAGCCACCTATGCGGTGGTAAACACATTTTAAAATCATATAACTTTCTAAGCCACCTGTGCGGTGCAACTGCATTTTATACCATAACAATACAATTTTCAAAAATATTACTTTTATAATCAAATAACGGTTGATTAAAAAAGGCAACTGTGGTTTAATATGATTAAGTCATCAATGAAGGATAAAAAGTTTATGATAACAAGCATCACTGAGCGACAAATCAAAGATGCAGTTCAAGCGTTTTTGACGGCTCAATATGACAAAAAGACAGAGAAAGAGCAAAAGCAACTTGCCAAAGCCATTGAAGAGAATGATGTGGCAAAAATTGCTGAAATTAATGCCATTTTGCAACCGTTTAAAGATAAATATCAAAAATCAGCTTGGCTCATTGAAGCCAAAAAAATGGCGGAGCATGTCCAAGTTGGCACACACGTTTCTAAGGGGGTGCATTCTAGTTCTCGTGGTGATAATGTCAATTTTAATCAAGCAGTTGGGCATGATTTTGTTAACACAAAAACGATTGAAAGTCGGTTTTTAGATGCTAATAGCCCACGGGGTGCGATTGATTTGCCGTTGGTGTCATTTTTTGAATGGGAAATTGCCGATACAGGCGTGAAAATGCGTGAAGCGATTTTGCAAAATTCATCTGCGGTGCAAGCCTGTTTTGCCGATGATTTGGACTTATCCAAGCAATTTCAGCAAACTTTTTTGGATTGCTTAAATAATCAAATCAAGCAACCTAAAACCCACGAAAGCAATAAACAAATTTTATGGGCATTGACACAAGATACTGATAGTGCTGATGATGGTAATGGTTATGTGACTCTTGTCCCATTATATCCTGCTGTTCTCGCCCATGAATTTTTTCAAATGGTGAATCAAAAACGGTATTCTGATGAGAATAAATTGGCTCGTGATAATCGCACCAAAAAAACAGCCAAACAACAGCCGTATTTGACTATGAAAGACATGGCAACCGTTCAACTTGGCGGTACAAAACCACAAAATGTCAGCCAACTGATGAGCAAGCAAGGCGGACGCAATTATTTATTACCGTCTATGCCACCGATTTTCCGCCAATCGCAAGGCATTCGCCTATCGCCGAATGAAGCCAGTATCTTTGCCACTAAAGCGTTGGAATACAAAGCAAAAGACGCACTCCAATCCTTATTTAATCTTATCAAAACCAACTACAACAACGTCAATATTCGTGATGCTCGCAAAGCAATTTTGTCAGACATTGCCTATCAAGTAATTAGCATGGGCGAAACCTTGCAAACGGTACGTTCTGCAGGTTGGTCAAAAGATTACCACAATTTATCTATGAACCAAAAATATTGGCTTGACCCAAAACGTGCCGAATTGGACGGAGAGGAAGAATTTAAATTGGCAAGAGAAACTAAAGATTGGCGGGCAGCGATTGAAGTCGATTTTGCCAATTGGTTGCAAGCAATTTTTAGACGTGAATTTAAAGCGATTGCCCATGACTTTGCCGACCCAGAGCACCTTGAATGGCGACGTGAAATGGAAGATGAAATCAAAAAAGCCCTTAGATTGGGTAAAGGAGGTTTGGCATGAGTTTTATTTATTCAAATCTAAGCTGTATCGGTTATGTATTGATTAAAAAAATCAAGATTATCAACGCCAATGCCATTTCTAGCCCATTGACTTACGGTTTTCCTGCGATAACGGGCTTTACAGGAGCGGTTCATGCGTTGAGCCGAAAAGTGAGCCAAATTGACGGCTTGGACGATGTGCGTTTGGACGGTGTGTTAATCGCTTGCCACGAATGTCAAGTGCAGACCTACCGTGAAAGCAGTTATAAAGATTTTACCTTTATCCAAACTCGCAATCCGCTCAAAAAAGATGGCAAAACTGCGTCTATCATTGAAGAAGGGCGGTGTCATTTGACGGTGTCATTGGTTATTGGCATCTATGCTGACGATTACTTGGAAGATGAACAAGTTGAATTATTAAATAATAAGGTTAAAGATTTAATTCAACAACAACGTATCGCTGGCGGTAGTGTCATGGGTCTAGATAAATTTGAGCCTGTGAGTTTTCTAGAACAAGAAGATATTTCTAAATTCGTGCCAAAACTATTGCCTGCCTTTGTTTTGACCGACGCTCACGACAGCCTGCAAGCGATTACCCAACAATTACAAGCCAAAAATCCTAATGCCACCGCTTTGGACGCTTTATTAGAAACCGCTACGTTGCACCATGTGCCAAACGATGAACACGGCTCAAGCTGGTCGGTAGAAAGCGTCAAAAAAGGACGTGGGTGGCTTGTGCCAATCCCTGTGGGTTATCAAGGCATTTCGCCAAAATTTGATGCAGGTCAAATGCAAAATGCTCGCAATAGCGAATACCCAAGCCAATATGTGGAAGCCATTTATAGTTTGGGTAAATGGGTATTTCCTTATTCAATAGAAAAACTTGCAACCGCCCTTTGGTATCAACGCTATGATGAAACACAAGATTTATATTTGGTTAGTCATAAATCGGATTAACTATAATCAGTTTTAACCAAACCTTTAACAAAATCGTAATTTAACGCCATTTCATAGGAGAATTAACATGGCAAAAAATGACTTAAAAACCGCATCAGTCCTTGCTTTTGAGCGTGTACTTGATATTTCGGACGCATTTTTTTGGCAAAAAGACAGTCAAGATAAAGAAAGCAAAACATCCATTGTCACCGTTCAAGAAAAATCGGTGCGTGGTACGATTAGCAACCGCCTAAAAAATGCGATTGCCAATAACCTTGTCAAATTGGATCCCGAAACACAAAAAGCCAATTTGCAAAAAGTTGATGCCAGTAGTCTTGATGAAAGCAATGACACATTGGTAGCAAAATTTACTTGCAAGGTGTTGCCATTTACAGGTAAGCCGAATGTGTGTAATGACCAAGATTACCAACAAGCCTTGATGGCGGTGGTGCAAGATTACCAACAAAATCAAGGCGTGGGCGAACTTGCCAAACGCTATGCGACCAATATTGTCAATGCTCGTTGGCTGTGGCGAAATCGTGTGGGGGCAGAAACCATCACTGTGATGGTGAGTTTTAACGATGATGCGTTGATGTTTAACGCCAAAGATTTTGCGTTAAATACCTTTAACCACGATGATAAAGATTTAGCCCAATTAGCTAAATGGATTGAAAGCGGTTTGACAGGCGAAAAATTTGTGATTTTATCGGTTGTCGCTTATGCCAAAATCGGCTATGGTCAAGAAGTGTATCCATCACAAGAGCTTATCCTTGATACAGGGAACAAAAAAAGCAAGGTGCTGTACCGTGTTGGCGATGTTAGTAAAAACCATGCAGGAATGCACTCGCAAAAAGTCAGCAATGCCATCCGCACGATTGATGATTGGTATCCAGATGCTAAGTTTCCGATTGCTGTTGAGCCGTATGGAGCAGTAACGACTTTGGGAGTAGCGTTCCGCCAACCTAAACAAAAACAAGACTTTTATAGTTTGTTTGATAATTGGGTGCTAAAAGGTGAAGTCCCAGATATCAATCAACAGCATTATGTCATGGGCGTGTTGATTCGTGGCGGTGTGTTTGGCGAAAGTGGTAAGGAGTAAGTGATGAATTTCTATCAAGAAATCACACTGATACCTGATGCTGAAATCTCGCCTTACTTCCTATGGAGTAAGGTGTATCATCAGCTACATATCGCCCTTGCCGATGTCAAAAATAAGCATGGCATAGATGGTATTGGGATCAGTTTTCCTAACTATCGTTTTGAGGAAAAAGACGGCAAAACCTTTGCCACGCTTGGCACAAAGTTACGCATTTTTGCCAATACCGAAGATGAACTAATAAAGCTTGATGTGAATTATAGGTTGGAGCGATTGACCGACTATGTTCATATCAAGCCAATCCGAGAAGTTGGCAGCCAAGCAAAAGGCTATGTGGTGGTAAAACGCCATCGCTACAAAAATTTTGACAAACAAGTGGCGAAATTTGCCAAGTTTAAAGGCATAAGTTTGGAAGAATCGCACGCCCATTGCCGTGAACACAAGCAACCGATAAAGTATTATCCGTTTATCACCCTAAATAGTGAAACCACCCAACAGCCTTATCAACTGTCTATTTGGCAAGAAGCGGTGGATTCGCCTGTGGCAGGAAAGTTTAATACATATGGACTAAATAGCCTATCGGGCAGCGTAACTGTACCGCATTGGTAAAAGAGTAATGCCAAACTTGTAACCTAAAATAGGGGTGAATAACCCTTATTTTTTATTCAATAAAAACTTGTATAAAATTCAATGAGTTATAGCAGGGCTGATTTTTTAGGGTAAAAATAGGTTTTTACTTGCTAAGCCTTGCTATATGTGGCTTGTTTGTGTTAAAGTTCTAGTTCACCACCGTATAGGTGGCTTAGAAAATTGACACACAGGGCAATGACGGACATGGCAGGTTCACCACCGTATAGGTGGCTTAGAAACGTCTGATTTGCTCTCTGGTGGCGTTTTAGATAGTTCACCACCGTATAGGTGGCTTAGAAATTACCGCCAAAAAATTGCCCCATAAACGAGCTTGTTCACCACCGTATAGGTGGCTTAGAAAAGATTAGCAAACTTGCCAAACAAGCAGGGATTGTTCACCACCGTATAGGTGGCTTAGAAATATTTGGGGCATGACTCATACGTTCAACGTATGTTCACCACCGTATAGGTGGCTTAGAAAATACACCACGCCCATACGCAACGCCATACACCGTTCACCACCGTATAGGTGGCTTAGAAACCCAAGTGTCAAGGTAGTATTTTGGGCTTCGCGTTCACCACCGTATAGGTGGCTTAGAAACCAAATTTAACCAATGAATTTTCTGACCCTGCTGTTCACCACCGTATAGGTGGCTTAGAAACTTACGCAGGGGGGGGGATTTTTAGGCTATCGTTCACCACCGTATAGGTGGCTTAGAAAACCAAAAAGCGTAAGCCCTTCACTTGGCGGAAGTTCACCACCGTATAGGTGGCTTAGAAATTGACACTCGGAAGTGGTGTGATAAAAAAAATGTTCACCACCGTATAGGTGGCTTAGAAAGATAGCAAATGTTCTAAAATCATTTGCTTTTTGTTCACCACCGTATAGGTGGCTTAGAAATGTGGTGAGTGCGGTTTCAATTGTTTGTAAGAGTTCACCACCGTATAGGTGGCTTAGAAAGTTCATAGCGTACCGCCTTATTGCCCCTGTCAGTTCACCACCGTATAGGTGGCTTAGAAAAATTAAACACAAGCTAAACATTAAACCCATTTGTTCACCACCGTATAGGTGGCTTAGAAACAATTGCCCTAGAACGCAGAAAGCAGGACGAGGTTCACCACCGTATAGGTGGCTTAGAAACTAATGTATAAATACAAGTAGAAACCCCCCAGTTTACCACCGTATAGGTGGCTTAGAAATGCATGAATGGCGGTATGTAGCAATTTTACCCGTTTACCACCGTATAGGTGGCTTAGAAATACTGCACGATTAAGCACGGTTGAGCGATAACGTTTACCACCGTATAGGTGGCTTAGAAAGTCCCTTGTGCGTTCTGAATACATTAAGTGCAGTTTACCACCGTATAGGTGGCTTAGAAAAAATAAAGTCAGTGAAATCAAGGGTTTGTAGAGTTTACCACCGTATAGGTGGCTTAGAAAGGTACTATATGCTTTTGAAAGTTTTGCTTTAGGTTCACCACCGTATAGGTGGCTTAGAAAGCCCATGCCAAATGCGGCATCTTATTGATTTTGTTCACCACCGTATAGGTGGCTTAGAAAAAAGAGGAAACCATTATGGCAAAGTTCACCAAGTTCACCACCGTATAGGTGGCTTAGAAACGCTTTTTTGCTGTTTTTCGCCCGCCGCGTCGCGTTCACCACCGTATAGGTGGCTTAGAAATATAATAATGCTGTACTATCAACAACAAAACAGTTTACCACCGTATAGGTGGCTTAGAAATGATTTTATATCTTCATCAGTCATTGGCTCGCGTTTACCACCGTATAGGTGGCTTAGAAAATGCTTTTTTGACGCTGTCTGACTGAGTGTTAGTTTACCACCGTATAGGTGGCTTAGAAAATGCTTTTTTGACGCTGTCTGACTGAGTGTTAGTTTACCACCGTATAGGTGGCTTAGAAACCAACGTGCGTTTAATTTTGTCAATGTTCATTTGTTTACCACCGTATAGGTGGCTTAGAAAATACTGCACCAACACCTGAGCAGATGAAACAGGTTTACCACCGTATAGGTGGCTTAGAAAACTTGGCGAACATGGCAGGGTCAGGACAATATGTTTACCACCGTATAGGTGGCTTAGAAAATCATGTGCGTTTCTATGACTTTTTTTGACTGGTTTACCACCGTATAGGTGGCTTAGAAATTAAAATTAGAGCGTGAACGTCAAATCAAACAGTTTACCACCGTATAGGTGGCTTAGAAAATTGAATCAACAAGATTTCTAGCAGATGGGTTGTTCACCACCGTATAGGTGGCTTAGAAATTCAGTAAACACTCAACTTTTTACACTAACTGGTTCACCACCGTATAGGTGGCTTAGAAAATGATTTGTTTAACAATACCGTTTGGCACACTGTTCACCACCGTATAGGTGGCTTAGAAATTCAATGTATTTAGCAGACTGCGTAAAGCGTTGTTCACCACCGCATAGGTGGCTTAGAAAAGATGATTTAAGGTGGTGTTATGAGCAACAATGTTCACCACCGCATAGGTGGCTTAGAAAGTTCTTTGCTTGATGTGTCGTTTTATCAACGTCTTTTAATGCTTTTTGTAATCTTGTTAGTTCATCTGCATTTTTCACATCAATAGTAATGCTCATGCGTTTATCTGACATATTACCCCCTTACAAACTCATCTAACTCAAAAACCACATCATCAATCAGCCACCTTGCCATAGCGATAGGATTTACTGTTAGCACATCGCTAATATCCTTAACCAACAAAGGTAATGCCACGTCATGATGATAACGCCTAGCACGGCTTACTAATACAAACACACGCATAACATCATCAAGCAGTGGATTTGCCACCACTTCATCAGGCAGTGGCAAATTTAACCTTTGGTAAATCTCAATCCGCTTTGGGCTTAATTCTGACTTTGTTTTTTGCCATTTGCAGTGCTCGATGGCTTTTTTCACAGATTGCACCTGCTCACTGTATTCATGCATCATTTCGCTAAACGTGCTAATTAGCGTAACTAAAAACTCAGGTAAATCATCACCGATATTATCTAACACAATCAGTAAGTTATCACCGCTAGGCTCTAAGGTTTGCTATTAACTTTGATAGTTAACCACACAGATGGCTCAGAAAAATCACTGGTTAATTCATTTTCCATCTCCGTTCACCACCACATAAACAGGCTGAAAGCTTAAGTTGTCTGATATTTGGTAAAATAGCTGGTATGTTATAATAACTTTTTTGATATGTGAAATTTTACTGTATCTACTTTGGTTTAAAGTGTTAATGCTAAAAGAGTGGCGATTTTAAATAATTTAGTTTGATGATACAGTAGGATAAGCATATGATTAATTGATGTTTTTTATTGGCACTAAGATAGTTAGTATGCTATAAACCGATAAAAGCAGGATTTGGACTGCCTAAAACTGTGCTATAATACCCCATTTACCTAGGATAAACCGATGAAGTATAATAACGAGATTGTATTTATTGACGCCCCAATGGGCAAGCTTGAGGTGGAAGTGATTCGTCAAGCAGGCGAGCGGACTTCACAAGATTTTTTGGCAGTAATTTGCCACCAAAATCCAGCAGGCGGCACGATGAATAATAAGGTTGTCAGTACGCTATTTCGTTTTTGTCGTGATGCAGGTATGGATGTGGCACGGTTTAATTATCGAGGTGTGGGGCGATCCACAGGCGTATCTGACTATGGCGATGGTGAGTTTGTAGATACGCAGACTGTATTGCATTGGTTGATGGGTCAGACTAAGGCACGGAATCTTTGGCTTGGCGGTTTTTCTTTTGGTGGATTTGTGGCTTGTCGTATGGCGGATTTATTGCTTAATGGCGGTCAAGGAGAATTTGACTTTAATGAGATTAACTTGCAGAGCTTGGCGTTAATCGCACCATCGGTGGAAAGAAATGACGCAAGCTCATTGAATGTTGCAACACCAAATGCTTTTATGATTTATGGTGACCAAGACAAGCTTGTAAGCCCTGATGTTATGAAAGATTTTGCGACATCAAAAGATATTGACACGACAGTCATGCCAGAAGTTGGGCATTTTTTTCACGGTAAGTTAGTTGAGCTAAAACACGCTTTAGCAGAGCATAGTATTATAAAATAAGGATACTCATGACCAATAAAAGCCCATTACAACGATATAATGAAGCCCTTGCGACAGGTAACTTTAGTCAAGATGATGTACAGGCTACGGCAGTGGCATATTTAGATGAGCTGTATCATACGATCGTTGCAAATAATAGCGAACAAAACCAAGGATTTTTTGCTAAGTTATTTAAGTCTAAGCCTACTGCTCCAAAGGGTCTGTATATGTGGGGTGGGGTGGGTCGTGGCAAAACGTGGCTGATGGATATGTTTTATGACAGCTTGCCTATTGAGCGTAAGATGAGAATGCATTTTCATCATTTCATGCAGTTTGTGCAAGCAGAGCTGGTAAAGCTACAAGGGCAATCTGACCCGCTAAATAAAGTAGCGGACATTATCCACGATAGGGCGGTGGTGATTTGCTTTGATGAGTTTTTCGTGTCTAATGTGTCTGATGCGATGATTTTAGGAGATCTATTTACCATGCTGTTTGAGCGTGGTATTACATTGGTTGCAACGTCAAACATCGCTCCAGAAGGTCTGTATAAAAACGGCATTCACCGTGATCGTTTCTTGCCTGCCATCGCCCAAGTTCAAAAGCACACCACTGTGATGAACATTGATGCTGGCACAGACTATCGCCTAAGATTGCTAAAGCAAGCTAAGCTTTATAGTTCTCCTTTGGTTAAAGAAACTAAAGATTGGCTGTCTGAGCGATTTGATGCCCTTGCAGGCGGTCAGAAGGTTATGACAACGCCCATCACAGTTGCTGGACGCAAGATTGATGTGATTAAACGTACCGAGACCACGCTGTTGGCAGATTTTCGTGCTTTATGTTTACAGCCGCGTTCAGCAAGTGACTTTATTGAGATTGCCAATAATTATAGCACTGTGATGGTTGATAATGTTCCTGCTTTAACAGATGTTTTGGCAGATCCAACTCGCCGATTCATCTATCTTGTGGATGAGTTTTATGACCGCAGAGTAAAGCTGTTGGTGCGTGCAGAACAGTCAATTTTAGAGCTGTATCAAGGCGAGAAATTGGCATTTGAGATTGAGCGTACTCGGTCACGCTTGCTTGAGATGCAATCAGAAGATTATTTAAGCCAAGAGCATCGACTGGACTGATCATACGGAAAATTCATGGTAAATTCAATCATTGAAACAATACAAAAACGCCGCAGTATTGGTAAGCTTTATTCGCCAATGCCAAATAATGAAGAGCTTTTTACTGCAATTGGCTGTGCAACTGTCGCTCCTGATCATAAGCAGCTACAGCCTTATCATTTTACAGTTTTGACAGATGTTAAGCTTGAAGAATTTGGACGAGTGTTATTGCAAGCAGGCGAGCAAAGAGCAAAGCGACTTGGGGAGGGCTTAACTAAAGCTGCTCGCCAAAAATTTATCAATATGCCAAACCGTGCTCCGATGATTATCGCTGTAACAAGCTGTTATCGCACACACGATAAAGTGCCTAAATTTGAACAAATATTAGCGATCGGTGCGTCAATTCAAAACTTACTTTTGGCATTCACCAGTATGGGCTATCAGAGTATCTGGCGGACGGGTGATTTATGTAATGAGTCTGCTGTGAAGCACTATTTTGGAGTGGATGATGATAATATCGTCTGTGGCTTTATCTATGTCGGTTCAAGCGATGTAATTATGCCAGATCGTGAGATATCTGATTTGCATGACATTGTGACGATAAAATAATATAGCAAGGAATGATGATGAAATTACCAAAGCAAAACGTCAAAAAACTTGCCGAAGTTGCCTTACAAGGCAAAGATACGATGCTTGCCATCGCAGGTGAGAGAGGTATCTTAGAGCAGCTTAAAGGCTTTACACACCGCCAAGCCAAAAAACAACAAGCAATTCAAGAAGAAAGTGACACACCACCCTTAAGAGTGACGTTTATTGGTGGGGGTAGTTTTGGCACAGCGATGGCAAATTTAGCCGCTAAAAATGGCTGCGATGCAACGCTTTGGGTGCGTGATAAACGCAGTGTAAAATCCATGCAAAAAACGCACATCAACAAAAAATATCTACCAGAGCATAAGCTAGACGAGCGTCTAAAATTTAGCCATGATTTACAAAGTGCTGTTAGGGGTAAGGATATTATTTTCATGGCAGTGCCAAGTTCGGCATTTCGTGAGATGCTTGGAAAAATCCGCCCATTTATTACGCATCAGGCGGTTGTTTCTTTGACTAAAGGCATGGAGAAAGGCACATTTGATCTAATGAGTGATATCATCACCGAAGAGCTGCCGCAGGTGAATTTTGGGGTGATGAGTGGACCAAACTTAGCGGTAGAAATCATGAGTAATATGCCATCAGCCACGGTTATTGCTTCATCATCACCACTGCTAAGAAATGCTGTCCAAGAGGCATTGCACGGTGCATTTTTTCGGGTGTTTGCATCCGACGATGTCAGAGGTGTGGAGCTTGGCGGAGCATTGAAGAACATTTATGCGATTGCCATGGGTATGGCAGCTGCCTATGAAGTGGGCGATAATACCAAAGCCATGTTACTGACTCGAGCCTTGGCAGAGATGAGTCGATTTGGCGTAGCAGTAGGGGCAAATCCGATAACTTTCTTAGGTCTGTCTGGTGTGGGCGATTTGTATGCCACGTGTAATTCGGTGCTTAGTCGTAATTACCGTATTGGTAAAATGCTAGGTAAGGGTGTTAAGCTTGAAACCGCCATTAAAAAGTTAGGTCAAACCGCTGAAGGGGTAAATACCATTCAGCAGGTGCATGAAAGAGCACAGCAGCTTGGTATATATATGCCAATCACCCATGCATTGCACGCTATTTTATATGAGAATAAATCGGCACTAGGTGTGGCGTTAAACTTAATGGAGACAGGCTTTAGAAGCGATGTAGAGTTTGTCATGCCCCATGATGAGAGCAATGTTAAGCTGAGTCAGGAGTTTAGCGAAGTATTAAAAGCGAGTGCTGATAACACCAAAAGACCACAAGATGATGCAAGCGAGTTGTAAAATGAAATTGATTTTTATACGACATGGGCAAGCACACCCCATAAAAGACACCGATGCTGTGCGAGAGCTGACCGCATTTGGTCGCAAGCAAGCATCCAGCACTGCCGATTGGCTTAGTGTTCACTATCAGATTGATCTAATTATCTCAAGCCCTTATACTCGAGCAATACAGACTGCTGATATCATTGCTGATAAGGTAGGCAGCCCCCAACGCTTGCAAATAGATGGCATTACACCTGATGATAATCCGATGGCAGGTGTGCAAGCGATTGATGAAGCGATTTTGCAGTATTTTGATGGAAAAGCAGATGATAAAACGGTGGCAATCGTTTGCCATATGCCTATTATCTCTAGCATGGTGGCGATACTAGATGGTAACACTCCTACATATTTTGACTTGGCAGCGTGTTCTGTATTAGATGCTATGGTTGTGGCACCTGAATATGCTAAGCAGATAAATAGGTTTATACCTTCTCAATAAAATTAATTTTTTACTTGTAAAATGATAAAATCTTTCGTATAATAGGCACTTGGCTTCATCGGTAGCTTCGCAACCGTGTACTATGAACCCCGCCAGGACCGGAAGGTAGCAACGGTAGTAGATACACAGTGTGCCGAAGATGTGCTGATGAAGTCATTTTTTTGTCTAAAATTTGCCATAAGCGATCAATTTTGCCAAAAGGACGAAAATTGGCTATAATAATGCTTTATCATTACAGAGATTCTCATGACAGATCCAAAACTTGCCCAAAAACAAGCTGCCGCCAAAGCTGCCTTGACATACATAAAAGATGATATGATTTTAGGTGTAGGTACAGGCAGTACCGTGAATTGCTTGATTGAACTTTTAGGGCAAGTTCGCCTAAAAGGAGCGGTTGCTTCATCTTGTGTTACAGAAGATAAGCTGCGTGCATTAGGTATTGAGATTTTTGATTTAAATTGTGTTGGTGAGCTTGATTTATATATTGACGGAGCTGATGAGATTGATGGGCTTGGCAACATGATTAAAGGTGGGGGCGGTGCCTTGACACGTGAGAAGATAGTCGCTGCTGCGTCTAAGCGTTTTATCTGCATGGTTGATGACTCAAAAACCGTAACCAAGCTTGGCGTATTCCCTGTTGCTGTTGAAGTACTGCCACAAGCTCGTTCTTATGTTGCTCGTGAGCTTGTTAAGCTTGGTGGTAGCCCTGTATATAGATCAGGTTTTGTGACAGATTACGGTAATCTAATCCTTGATACCTATGATTTAGACATCAGCAATCCAGCGGAACTTGAAGAAAAGCTTAATAATATTGTTGGTGTCGTCTGTAATGGCATATTTGCTAAGCAAAAAGCGTCTGTAATGCT
Organism: Moraxella nasovis; assembly: GCF_022701215.1. Lineage (NCBI taxonomy): Bacteria > Pseudomonadati > Pseudomonadota > Gammaproteobacteria > Moraxellales > Moraxellaceae > Moraxella > Moraxella nasovis. The sequence continues at coordinate 1,849,748 of NZ_CP089976.1, forward strand.
AAAGGCGATGGACGGACAAGTTTTGAGTGAGAATTTTAATTAATTTAATCTATGGAGTAAATGATGATTGATACATTAACCTTAAGAGTTGAAGGAATGACCTGTGATGGCTGTGTTTCTTCTGTGTATAACGCAATTAATGAATTGGCAGGCGTAAAAAATGTTGATGTCAATCTCCCACTAAAAACTGCGGTGATTGACTATGATGATACTCAGCTTGATAAGATTGAGCTGATTAATGCGGTGGAAGAAGCAGGATTTTCAGTAACGCCTTAAATCATAAAGTTTTAAACCATAAAACTTTAAACCACACAATAAAAAAAACGCCCAAAATGTTGGGTGTTTTTTATTTGTCAGCTTACCCATTTGACATAAAAATGTTTATAACAACCAATCAATCGGTAATAAGCTTAATGTATATGTGATGGCACGGTCTTTTTTGGTGGTATTTGGTTCTGTATCGTAGGTAACGATTTTGCCATCTTCTATGGTCTGCCAGATGATTTTACCGTTAGGGTTAAGGCTTAGTTTATAGGCGATATGAAGCATATCTTGACTATCTAGTCCTTGGTGTAACTGCGTCGCTAGTGATTCATCATCAATAACCACGCCAAGCTCGGTATTAATATTGGCAGAACGAGGGTCGATGTTGTATGAGCCGATAAAGACCTTGTTATCGTCTATGGCAAATATTTTAGCGTGTAGGCTTGTATTGGAATGATGAGCGGTTCGCCACAATTTATTAGTCTGTTGGCTTGCAGTACTGGCAGTGGATTTAAGTTCGTACAGGCTAATGTCTGATGATAGTAAGTCTTGACGCCAGTGAGCATAGCCAGAATGCACAACACCGACATCGGTAGCATGAAATGAGTTGGTGAGAATGTTGATTTTTACGCCGCTATTAGCAAGTTTTTGTAGGGTTGCCACGCCTTGTTGGGTAGGTACAAAATAAGATGAAATCATACTTAGCTGGCGATTCGGTGTACCGATGGCTTTACGCAACTTGGTTACAAGCAACCCATCTTGGGTGATACTTTTGTCAAGCTTACCAGCGTCATCTGCAAAAAATCGGATATTTGCCCAGCGAAAGGGCAGTTTTTCATCACGCAAATCGGTGCCGATGGTGGATTCTTCTACTGCTTTACGATAGGTTCTTAGTGCTTTATCGTCAATACTGAGTTTATGGCTGTTTTGAATCTCCATTAGGGTATCTTCTTTTAGCACCGATAAAAAATCATCCGTAGTTGGCTTGACTAGTGTCTCAATGTCATAACTTAGGCTTGATGCCCAATAGGTCTCAAAGCTGTCAGTAATCTCATGCACAACAGATCCTGTGAGCATGACATCAAGATCTGCAAAGGTGTTGTATTTATCGTTATTTAGATATTCGTTGCCAATGTTGCGTCCACCGATGATGCTGATACTATCATCAAAGGTCATGCTCTTGTTGTGCATACGCACGTTTGTGCGCAAAGGATTGGCGATGTAATTAATGGTTCGGTTTTTACGATATACAAAAGGGTTGGCTAGGCGAACGGTGATATTTGGGTGACTAGAAAAATACAGCAACACTTGATCTAGACCTTCTGAGCCATTTAAGTCATCTAGTAAAAAACGCACCTTGACCCCGCGTTCGGCAGCTTCCCACAAGTCTTTCATCATCAGCTGTCCTGCTTCATCATTATGCCAGATATAGTACTGTATATCGATACTGCGTGTGGACATATCCGATAAAATACTGCGGGCAGCAAAGGCATTAGCCCCAGTAGAAAGCGGGTAATAACCAGACCGATCTGACTTAAAGCGACCTTGACGACTTTGTTTATGTAGCTGCTGCACTTTTTGAGTTAGGGCGATACTGTCAGCTAGGTGTGGGTTTTTTGGCAGGCTTTGACAGCTCATTAGACCAAAGCCCATTGCTATTAATAAGCCCGCTTGGCACAAAAATTTTGTCATATTAAGCCTGTAACGTGTCATTTATAACCGCTATAAGACGTGCAATAAGCTCGTCTGCATCAGTACGACTAAGATTTAGGGTGGGTAGTAAGCGAATGACATTGCCACCTGTGACATTTATGATAAGCTTATAGCGATCTCGAGCATAATCAACAATACGTGTGCAATCTGTGCCATCTGGCATAACCACACCAATCATCATGCCTTTACCTCGTACGTTAACGCCTTGGCTACTAAATTCATCTTGGATACGCTTACAGATATAATCACCTTGGTTGGCTGCATTGGTCAGTACTTCGTGTGTAAGATTGTCATACACTGTGCAGACAATACGGCAGCCAAAAGGCGTGCCGCCATAAGTTGAGCCATGAGAACCTGCCCCAAATAGGTCTGCTGCTTTGTTTGCCACCATACATGCCCCTACAGGAAAGCCATTGCCAAGCCCCTTGGCGGTGGTAATTACGTCAGGCTTGACGTTGCTGTGTTGATAGGCAAAATATTTACCTGTACGCCCATTGCCTGTTTGTACTTCATCTAGCATAAAAAGCCAGTCGTTGGTTTGGCAAATATCAGCAACTGACTCTAGGTAGTCATCAGATGGAACGTGTAAACCGCCTTCGCCTTGGATTGGCTCAAGTAATACAGCACAAATATCAGTATCATCTGAAAGTCGTCTTATCGCTTCAACATCATTAAAAGGCACTCTAATAAAGTCGTTATCTAAAGTGAAAAACCCTTCACGTGCTTTAGGGTTTGCGGTGGCGGTTACTGTAAGTAAGGTGCGTCCATGAAAGGCATTTTGCATGACAATGACTTTTGGATGTGATTTGCCTTTATTATGAGCATACAGACGAGCCAACTTTAAGGCACATTCATTGGCTTCAGCTCCAGAATTAGCAAAGAATACTTTTTGCATACCAGCGGCACGACATAACATCTCACCTGCCTTTTCTTGCCAAGGAATGCCAAATAGATTACTGGTGTGAATAAGCTTACTTGCTTGGTCTTGTGTCGCCTTAGTAATGGCAGGGTGGCAGTGCCCAAGTCCACAGACAGCAATCCCTGTCAAGGCGTCTAAGTATTCTACCCCTTGGTCGTCGCACAGGTAGCTTCCTTGACCTTTTACAAAGTTTATAGGCTGACGAGCGTAAGTTGGCATTAGATAACTCATTATTTTCTCCAAAATTTCAGATTGCTGATGATAAATGGCATTTTAGGCTGGGGATTTTTATATGTGATGAGTTTATGATATTTAGGTTTTTTGATCATCAATCTCATCACTAAAAGGCGTGTCAGCTGCGGCAATCTTATATTCTTCAGCTGCCCACGAGCCAAGATCAATGAGCTTACATCGCTCTGAACAAAAAGGCTTATTTGGGTTATCTGTCCATGTGGCAGGTCTTTTACAGGTAGGGCATGGGTATGTTGTTGGTGTTGTCATAACTTAAGCTAAAAATGGTGAAAAATAACTTTTGCATTGTAGCATAATTTTACTTTGATGATGAGTTTTGGGTGATAAATTAGGCTTGGAGCGTTTAGCTTGGTTTAAAGCTGGTTTAATGGCGAAAATAGTACTTTTGTGGTAAAATTGGCAGTTTGTGTTGATAATAATAAACGGATTAAGACATGAGCATTGCGATCATCTATCACTCTAACTATGGGCATACTCGCCGAGTAGCGACAGCCATTGCTAAGGGTGTGTCTTGTCATACACACGCCCATTTGGTGGATGTAACCAATCTTAGCGATGAAGATTGGGCGTATATGGATAATGCTGATATGCTGGTATTTGGTACAGCCGTCTATTTAGGCGGTGTAACAGCGGGCTTTAAGATGTTTATGGATGCCACTTCTAAGCGTTGGGTTACTCGAGACTGGCAAGGCAAGCTATCGGCAGGATTTGCCAACTCTGGCGGGCTGTCTGGTGATAAGCTGGCAGTGTTACAGCATTTATGTTTATTTGCCATGCAGCACGGAATGAACTGGGTTGGTCTGCCACTACTACCAACAGGCAGTAGCGAAACTGATCTAAATCGTTTATCTAGCTTTCTTGGTCTGATGACTCAGTCAAATGACGCCCCTGCTGAAGTAACGCCATGCCAAGGTGATATTGATACCGCTGTTTGGTTTGGCGAGCATTTGGCAAAAACTGTCATAAATTACCATTCAAATCAAACACAAAGCCACTAAAACCAGCTTTCTAAAATAAAAATTCTATCAATGAGTTTGTTGGTAGATTTTGCGAGTTTTGGTGTTGATTTAGATGGTTTTTTGGCTGATTTTGTTGCTTGTTCTGCTGCTTTAGAATTATCAGGTGGCACAGAAGAATTAATACCATCAATAGGTAATGGACTTTGATGATAACTGACAGCCTGACAGCCTGATAGCAGCTGTAACAGCACCACGAATAAAGATGCAGCTAAACTGCGATATAAACAGTGCTTTATTAAAGCTGGCAAATAGCGTGTGACGTCCATAGGCTATATTGGTGATGAAATGGGCTGATTATATCATATTTTAATTAAGTGATATGCTTTAGTTTGACCATCACAAACCCCTTAATACCTTAAAAACTGAACCAAATACCAAGTTAAATAATATGCTAAATTATAAAAATACCACCATACTGGCTAAAGATCGCTATTTTTTAAGTCGGTTGGCAAAAGAGCTAAAAGGCGACTTGCCAGCTCAATTAAAAGCCAAAAAGCAAGCCAAATACGATCAAGTGCTATCGCATTCTCAAAGCATCGCCCAAAAACGAAAACAAAGCATTCCTACTCATGTGCGTGATACGCTAAATGCCGAATTGCCAGTGGTAGCCCAAGCTGATAAGATTATCAAGGCAATCCAAGACCATCAGGTGATTATCGTGGCAGGCGAGACAGGCTCTGGTAAAACCACGCAGCTACCTAAGCTTGCTATGCTTGCTGGTCGTGGCATTACAGGGCAGATAGGGCATACGCAGCCTAGACGACTTGCTGCTCGCTCTGTCGCCACTCGTATCGCTGATGAGCTTGGTGAGAAGCTTGGCGAAACGGTGAGCTTTAAGGTGCGTTTCACCGAAGAAGGGGGCAGTCACTCTATCATTAAGCTGATGACAGATGGCATATTACTTGCGGAGATGGCACATGATAAATTCTTAAGTCGATATGATACCATCATTATTGATGAAGCCCATGAACGCAGCTTAAATATTGATTTTATCTTAGGCTACCTAAAACGCCTATTGCCAAAACGCCCTGATTTAAAAGTTATTATTACGTCCGCCACCCTTGATACGGCACGCTTTGCCAAATATTTTGGACAAAGTGAGATGACCCCTATCATTAGTGTAGAGGGTCGCAGTTATCCTGTTGAGGTTCGTTATCGACCGATTAGCGAACAGATTATCCAAAGCCATGATGACGATGCGTTTAACGAAGCAGAAGATAATTTACCTTATGCCTTAGTAAGTGCGGTTAATGAATGCTTTAGCGATGCACATGCTAAAGGTAGACCGCACCAGTCGGATATTTTGGTTTTTGCCAGTACAGAGGCACAAATTAGAGAACTTCAAGATATTCTCACCAGCCACAACTTACCGCATACCGAAGTTTTACCACTATTTGCTCGCCAAAGTTACAGCGAGCAACAAAAGATTTTTAGCCCAAGTGGTAAGGGCCGCCGAATTATTATTGCCACTAACGTCGCTGAGACGGCATTAACTGTACCAAATATCTATTATGTGATTGATTTGGGTTTTGCTCGTATTAGTCGATACAGTTATCGTTCACGCATCCAAAGGCTACCGATTGAAGCGATTAGCCAAGCATCTGCCAACCAGCGTAAAGGTCGGTGTGGACGCTTGGGCGATGGCTTATGCATTCGCTTGTATTCCAAGGAAGACTTTGAGATGCGTCCTGAATTTACCGAGCCTGAGATTTTACGCACCAATTTGGCAAGTGTTATTTTACAAATGGAAAACTTAGGGCTTGGTGATGTCGCTGAATTTGATTTTATTACACCGCCTGACTTTCGCTTAATTAATGATGGTAAAAAACTACTTCACGAGCTGGGGGCGATTAGTGAGAAACCCACCAAGACTGCTCATAAAAAACGCCGTATCAGCTCAAGCAGTCTGACCGCTATTGGCAAGAAAATGGCAAAAATGCCTATTGATCCACGCTTAGCTAGAATGCTAATTGCAGGCGATGAGTTTGCTTGTCTATCTGATATGCTTGTGGTGGTGTCTGCTTTAGCGGTGCAAGATGTTCGAGAAAGACCTAACGATAAGCAGACCCAAGCCGACCAAAAGCATGCTTTGTTTAAAAAGGACAATTCAGACTTTTTATTTTATATAGAGCTATACGATGTGCTGTTTAATCAGCATGAAATGCATCAAGGCGAGAGACTGACAGGCAATGGACGTAAAAGTTTTGCAAAAAAACATTATTTAAGCTTTGCTCGCATTAAAGAATGGCAAAAAACACATGAACAATTAAGCCAAATGATGGCAGAGTTGGGTTTTGTGATTGAAAAATCCACTCAAAATCAGACTGTCGCAACCATTGAAGACTCACCAAAAAGCGTGAAGCATCCAAAAAATCAAAAGCTGAATAAGACTGCCCAAAAACCGCTTAGCGAGAATGAACAGCAGGCGATACATTATGCCAACTTGCACCGTGCGTTATTAACCGCACTGCTGTCTTTTGTCGCCCAAAAGACAGACGTTAGGGGCGAGTATATGATGGCTCGCAACCAAAAAGCACGCATTTTCCCAGCAAGTACTATGTACAGACAAGGTGCAGATTGGGTGATGGCGTTTGAGGTGGTAGAGACATCACAAGTATATTTACGCTGCGTGGCAAAAATTGAACCATCATGGGTGATTGACGCTGCAAAAGGACTACTAAAGTATCATTATTTTGAGCCGCATTGGTCTAAAAAAGCAGGGCGTGTGAAGGCGTATATGCAGGTGAGCTTATTTGGCTTAATTTTAGTGCATAAAGAGCTGGTTAATTATGAAAATATTGACCTTTTTGCCAGTCGTGAAATCTTTATCCGTGATGGTTTGGTGGCGAACAATTACCCAAAACCGCTGAAGTTTTTGACGCATAATGAAAATAAGCTACAAACTGTCTTAAAGACAGAAGATAAGCTGCGTCGCCGTGATTTATTGGTGGATGAAGAAAGACTGTATCAGTTTTATGACACCAAAATTGATTCATCAGTTGCCAATGCTAAGTCGCTAGAAGACTGGCTTGGTAAGATGGCAGATGATGAGTTTTTATATTTTAGCGATGAAGATGTACTAAATGAGTCGGCTAGTGTCGGTAACCAATTCCCTGAACATTGGCAGATCGGTGCTTTAAAACTACCACTGTCTTATGTCTTTGACCCAAGTTCATCCGATGATGGCGTGAGTGTGCGTGTGCCTGTTAGTGCCTTATCGCAGCTTGATGGCGTGGATTTATTATGGGGAATTGCAGGGTGGCGACAGGCGTTGGTAACAGCGTTATTAAAGACGCTACCTAAAGACATTCGCCGAAAAATCGTACCGATACCTGATACAGCGAGCCAAATTTTTGATGATTTGGACAAGGGCAAAACCGCAGGCTTGCTAGATCAACTTTGCCAAAGTCTATTAAAATTAGGGGTGGCGGTATCGCCCAATCAGTTTGATGTAAGTGCGATTGATGAGTATTTAAAACCACTCATCTGTGTACTAGATGATAAAAATCGTGTGCTGGATAAAGGGCGGGATTTAACAAAACTCCAAGCCAAATATAAAAGTAAGGTTAAGGCTGTGGCGGGGGTGAAAACAGGGGTACACGATAACTTTCCTGAGCATTTTATCTTTGTTAAAAATAAGCACACCGCAGGCGTGATAATGCAGCAGTTTTGTGCGTTATCGCCGATTGAGGATAATGGTAAGTTAAGTGATGGCGTGGCAATTTTTGAGCTAAGTGATCTGCCTAAGGCAATAGCTATGCATAAAAAAGGCGTGCTAACTTTAATTAAGGGCAATCTAGGTGCTAAGCAAAAGCAGCTTGCCAGCCAAATTGATAAAGCATTTAAACTTGCTTTTGCTCCTTTGGGAGACTTAGATAAACTAAAAAATATCGTGGTTGACGCTACCTTGCAAGCGACTTTAGATGTGCATGGTGTAAACTTCGCTAAAGATATGGCATTGTCTCAGACACACACACGGCAGGTTTTAGACGATTTGCCAAACAACCTAACACCAAGCCAAAACGCCTTATTGGATAAGTTGCCACTTACCAATGATGAGTTTAAGCTGACAAATGAGATGGTTTTGACAAACTTTCTGCTGATGGGTCAATCAGTGCTAAAAGCCCTAAAACACATCTACACCACTTGGCAGACGGTGCGTGGACAGATGCTTATGCTTGATCGTGATATTTTTGGCGAAAGTATTGAAGACATCGAAGATCAGCTTGATGATTTATCGCTTGCCGATTTTATTTATCGTCATGATTATGATCGATGGGTGCAGTATGGTCGCTATCTAGACGCCTTAAAAGTGCGACTAGACAGACTGCCACACAACCTAGAAACCGACCTAGATGGTATTTATGCTCTTGATGAACATATGGAAAGGCTTGCTCAAGTTGTGCATGATGTTCGATTTGCTGAATATCGCTGGCTTGTTGAAGAGTATCGTATCAATCTATTTGCTCAGCCCATGAAAACCGCTGTGCCTGTATCACCAAAACGGCTACAAAAGGCTTGGGATAAAGCTACCACATGTTAAACTTAAAGCTTTAAGCGTGATATAAAATCAGCTGTATCACGCTTTGAGTACACGTTTTGAGTGGTTTATTAAGTTTATATTATGGCTACGCCACCTAAATAGCAAAATAGATTGCCTTATACTTTATGATAAACCTCATCAAAAGGCACACGATAGCGTTCGCCCCATACGCCTTTTTCGCTTCTAATACCGCATGAGATTACCATATTTACTTCACTGTCTTTGGGTAGGCGTAGTAGCGTCTTAATCATCTCACCATCAAACCCCTCCATAGGGCAAGTATCAAGCCCCTGTTCGCTCATCGCTAGCATAAATGTCTGAGCCACAAGACCGCAGCTTTTATGCATAACAATTTTGATGTCATTGGTTGAGACATCAGCTTGAATGGGGCGAAATTTTTGAATACCACAGGCTAAGGTTTTTCGTGCCGTGCTGATTAAAGGTACGTTTTGGGCATATAGTAGCGGCATTAGACGGTTATAATAGTGGTCAAACTTCTTTATGCGAGCGGCAACTTTCTCGGCTGGACTGTATGATTTGATGTTTTGTTTTTCAAACTCAAAGACCATCTGAGCGTGCTTGCGGTGTAAATCAGGACGAATCACAAAAACCACCATTTCTTGGGCGGTGGTTGCAGCACTTTGGGATAAGCAGGCTTTCGCCAGTGTGGCAAGTGTCGCCTTATTGGTAATGTGATAAAACTCATATAACTGCATATTAGAGCTTGTAGGGGCAAGCGTGGCAAGACGTAAGCAGTCGGTTACGATGTCACTATCAATGGGGGTGGGTAGATAATCACGCACAGCACGGCGATGATGAAGTAAGTCAGCTAAGCTCACATGGTTCTCCTATGTTGAATGGTGCGATTATAGCAAAGATTTTTTATAATGTATGCTAAGCTTATAAAGCTTTTTGTATTTGCAATAAAAAAATAAGAAAAAATTGCACGTTTTTTAAGAAAACAATGTAAGTTCTGTCGTTATGTTATTAGATAAGTTTTTAACCAAAAAAAACTCAATCATTTAACCACTTAATCACTTAAGTTTATTTCAACTTAAGTGATTAAGTTGGTTGAGTAGTCATTTTTAATGCAAAAACAAAATATTATCAGTGATTTTTATTAAAAACGTTATAACGATTAATACACAATACTAAAAAGCAGCCCAATTAGGCTGCTTTTTAGTACCATAAGTCGGTTAAGTTTGTGGCTGTCGCTTTAGACAAGCTACTTGATGGTTGATTGAACCTTGTAAAGTAGGCTTGGTTTGGGCACATTCATCAGAAACGATAGGACAGCGTGTGCGAAATACACAACCAGACGGCGGATTAATAGGGCTTGGTAAATCACCTGGTAACAGCTGAATGACTTTATTGTGCTCAACTTCAGGGTCAGGCACAGGTACAGCACTCATTAAAGCTTCGGTATAAGGGTGCGTTGGGTGGGAGTACACAGCTTTATCTGTTCCGACTTCTACAGCATTGCCTAGATACATCACAAGCACACGGTCTGAAATGTGTTTAACCACTGATAAATCGTGAGCGATAAAAATCAGTGCAAGCCCCATTTCTTGTTGTACATCTTTTAGTAGGTTAATCACCTGTGCTTGGATAGATACGTCAAGTGCAGATACAGGCTCATCACAGATAATCAGCTTAGGCTTTAAGATTAAAGCACGAGCAATACCGATACGCTGACATTGACCGCCAGAAAATTCATGCGGATAGCGGTTTACTAAGTTTGGCAGCAGTCCCACTTTTTTCATCATGGCACGCACTTGTGATTCCACTTCAGCCTTAGCCATGCTGGGGTAGTATGTGCGTAAAGGTTCGGCGATAATATCACCAATTGTCATGCGTGGATTAAGGCTGGCTAGCGGGTCTTGAAAGATCATCTGAATGTCTTTTCTGGCTTCTCGTAAGGATTTCTTATCCATATTGACAAGCTCTTTACCGTCAAATAAGATGCTGCCTGATTGTGCCTTAACCAGCCCGATGATGGTGCGTGCTAGAGTGGATTTACCACAGCCAGACTCACCAACCACGCCTAATGTTTCGCCAGCATTTAGAATAAAAGACACGCCATTAACGGCTTTTAGGGTTGCAGGTTTTTGCCAAAAAAACCCACCTTTTACAGGAATGTCGAAGACGGTTTTGACATCATGAACTTGTAATAAAGGGCTGGTCATACTCGAATCTCCTTGATAGCTGTTTCAGATGCCAAAATGTCGCTCGGTTTCCAATAACAGGCACGTTGACGTTCGTTTGGTAGAAACTCAAGCGGTGGCGGACTTGTGTGGCAGATATCCATAGCATGCTCACAGCGAGGTGCAAAAGGGCAACCTTTTGGTAGATTTAGCAGGTTTGGCGGGTTGCCAGCGATGGTTGATAGTCTTTCTGATTCGCCATCAAGTCGTGGAATAGCACCAAGTAGTCCAATGGTATAAGGGTGGCTTGGTCTATAAAAGATTTCATCTGTCTTACCATAAGCCATCGTGCGTCCTGCATACATTACAAGCACTCGATCACAAGTGCCTGCTACTACGCCAAGATCATGCGTAATCATGATGATGGTGGTGTCAAAATCACGCTTAAGATCATTTAACAAAGCCATAATCTGTGCTTGGACGGTAACGTCAAGAGCGGTGGTCGGCTCATCAGCGATGAGCAGCTTAGGACGACATAGTAGTGCCATAGCAATCATCACACGCTGACGCATACCACCAGAAAACTCATGCGGATACATACCGATTCGCTTTGCTGCTTCTGGAATTTTCACAGCGTCTAGCATATGAATGGCTTCTTGCCACGCTTGAGCTTTACTCATGCCTTTATGCAAGATTAGCACTTCAGCAAGCTGGTCACCTACTTTCATATAAGGGTTTAGACTTGTCATCGGGTCTTGAAAGATGATGGCGATGTCATTGGCACGAATTTTATTTAATTCACGCTCATGCATGCCGACAAGTTCGGTGCCATTAAATAAAACTGAACCTGATGTTTTACCATTTTTAGCAAGCAATCCCATCATGGCAAAGGCAGTTTGTGATTTGCCAGAGCCTGATTCACCAACGATGCCTAAAGTTTCGCCTTTATGCAAGTTGAAATTTAGCCCGTTAACAGCAGTTACGATACCGTCTTCTGTGGAAAATTGTACTTTTAAATCTTTGACTTGCAATAAATCATTCATAATTAATCCTTAAATTAGCTATCCTTGCTTAGCGGTCTTTAGGGTCAAGTGCGTCACGCAGACCATCGCCTAGGAAGTTAAAACAAAACAGCGTTACCACCAAAAATACCGATGGAATTAGCAGCTGCCAAGGGGCGATTTGCATGGTTTTAGAACCATCTTGTAATAACGCACCCCAACTGGTCATCGGTTCTTGAACACCCAGACCTAAGAATGACAAAAAGGATTCAAATAAAATCATACTTGGAACAAGCAGTGAAGCATATACCACAACCACGCCTAAGACGTTTGGTACAATATGACGCATAACGATAGCAAAGCCTGATACACCACCTACTTGAGCGGCTTCGATGAATTCTTTGCGTTTTAGCCCTAGGGTTTGACCACGCACGATACGAGCGACATCAAGCCACGATACAAGCCCAATCGCTACGAAGATGAAGATGATATTACGCCCAAATAAGGTAACGAGTAAAATCACAAAAAACATGAATGGAAATGCGTTTAAAATTTCTAAAAAACGCATCATAACCATATCAACTTTACCGCCTAAAAAGCCAGAAACTGCTCCGTAAACCGTCCCAAATAAGACCGCTACGAATGCTCCTGCAATGCCAACTAGCAATGAGATGCGTCCGCCGACCGCCGTTCGCACCATAAGATCACGACCCAAAGAGTCTGTGCCAAAGTAGTGCTTGGTCGCCACAGATGGGGCTGATTGCATATTAGACCAGTCGGTATAATCATAGGCAAAAGGCGAGAAAAAAGGAGCAATCACCACAAAAATTGTGATAATTAGCAATATAAAACCACTGGTTAAAGCTGCTTTATTATGAGAAAAGCGTCGCCAAGCATCTTGCCACAGACTTCTGCCTTTAACTTCTTTGACGTCGTGATCTTGGGTATCTATCAGTTGTGTTGTCATGAATTGTCCTTAATATTTGATTTTTGGGTCAATGACAGCGTATAAAATATCAACCACAGCATTAAATAAAATGGTTAATACGCCAACTAAAATGGTTAGGCTTAGTACTACACTATAATCACGATTTAGTGCACCATTGACGAAAAGCTGTCCGATACCTGGTAAGCCAAAAATAACTTCAATAACAATCGAGCCTGTGATAATACCCACAAAAGCAGGGCCAAGATAAGAAATGACAGGAAGCATAGCAGGGCGTAGTGCATGCTTAAGCACGATATGGTGCAAAGGCAAACCCTTAGAGCGTGCAGTGCGAATAAATTGACTGTTCATCGTCTCAATCATCGAGCCACGCATGATACGAGCGATACTAGCAATGTACGCAATAGAAAGTGCGGTAACAGGTAGAATCATATTTCTTAACGCACCATCATTCCAGCCACCAGCAGGAAGCCATTTTAGAGTGACTGCAAAAATCAGCACAATAAGCGGAGCTTTCACGAAGCTAGGAATGGCAACACCTGTCATAGCAAGCGTCATGACGATATAATCAATCACGCTGTTTTGTTTTAAGGCGGCAATAATGCCAAAGCTTACCCCAATCACAACAGCAATCACAAAAGCGTATATACCTATCTCAACTGAAACAGGCAAAGTCTGTGATAGCAGTTCGTTGATGGTGTGGTCTTTATATTTAAATGACGGACCAAAATCCCCATGAGCGAGTTGCTTTAGGTAATAAAAGTATTGCATCCAGATAGGTTCATCAAGATGGTATTTTGCTTCGATATTTGCCATGACGGCAGGCGGTAGGTTTCTTTCGCCAGTAAAAGGGTTTCCGGGTGCTAATCGCATCATAAAAAATGATACTGTAATTAACACAAAAAGCGTCGGAATAGCTTCAAAAAAGCGTTTGATGATAAGTTTTAGCATACGCGTTCTCTCGTGTAATCGGTGGCTTAATGCTGCCAGTTACCACAATCCTTGAGTAGTAGAAAGGAGTAATCCAAAAAAATACCGACATAATAGCATAAATTTTTATTATATGGGCATAATTTTATTGTAAAGTATTGCAACTTTTTTGTTTGGCGAGCATGGTTGGCTTTTTTGGGGATTTTTTAATGTTTTTAGATAGTATGTACTCATAAAGGTATAGTTTTGTTCATTAAATCGACCATTTTGGGTAAGGCATAACTGTAATTCATCACGAGTAAGGTTATAAACATAGCTCATAAATATGAGTGGATACACCAAAAGCCGTTACAATCTTTAAAATAAAAAGTCAAGTCACGGCACTGCAATGACTTGACCGATTTTAACAAATATTCAAGCAATACGAAGATGGCGGATTAGTGTTCCAAAATCTTCCAGTTTTTCACTTGGTAAGTTGATTGCGGATCTTTGCTGCTATATCCTGCAACATAAGGTTTTACTAATCCTGCGCTAACATAATGATATACAAAGATGGTCGCTGCATCTTTATCAAGCACTTCTTCTGCTTGGCGATAGATTTCACCACGAGATTCTGGGGTGACATCTGCACCTAGCGTTGATAACATCAGTTTGTCAAACTCAGGGTTGCTGTACTTGCCGTAGTTGCTTGAGTTATCAGACTTGAAGGTGTTTAGGAAAGTTGATGCTTCGTTATAGTCTGCACACCAGCCACCACGAGACATTTGATGTTCTTGCTTTCTGCGAGTATCTAGATAAGTTTTCCACTCTTGGTTGTTTAGATTAACATTCACAAAACCAAGTGAATCCTTCCAGAATGACGCTGCTGCCACTGCAAGTTTTTTATGATCTTCACTGGTGTTGTATAGCAATTCAAAGTTAAGCGGATTGCTCTCAGAGTAACCAGCTTCGCTTAGCAGTTTTTTGGCTTCTTCGATACGTTTGGCTTTATCCCATGATTTCCATTCAGGCGTGTAATTTTTCATGCCTTGGGTAGAAGTTGGGGTAAATTGATACGCCACTTCTTGGCCTTGACCTAAGATTTGATCGACAATAATGTCTCTATCCATGGCAAGTGATAGGGCGTGACGTACTCGCTCATCATTAAATGGTGCTTTGGTGTGGTTAAACTCATAGTAGTAAGTACAAAGCTTTGGTGCAACTTTCACTTGATCGCCCAACTCAGCTTTTAGCTGTTGGAATTGATCGGATGGGATGCTATTAGTTACATCAATCTCACCTGCTTTATAACGGCTCGTCTCGGTGGTTGATTCTGGAACAGCCAGCATAACCACTTCGTTAATGGTGGTGTTCGCATCATCATAGTAGCTTGGGTTACGCTCAAGAACGATGCGTTCATTGATTTGCCAGTCTTTTAGGTTGTATGGGCCGTTTGCCACAAAGTTACCAGGAGAGGTCCATTTATCGCCATGAGTGTCAATAGCCTTTTTATTGACAGGCTTAACAGAGGTATGGATGAGTACGTCTGGGAAGTAAGGAACAGGCTCAGCCAAGGTAATTTGAAGCGTTTTATCGTCAAGTGCTTTAACGCCTAGTTGATCAGGATTGGTCTTACCATCAACGATGTCTTGAGCATTAATGACACCGAAGTCTGCTAGATAAGTCGCATACGGAGAAGCGGTTGCAGGGTCGGTTAAGCGTTTGAAGCTGTATTCAAAGTCCTGTGCGGTAACAGGATCACCGTTAGACCATTTGGCGTCACGGATTTTAAATGTCCAGACTTTATTGTCGTCTGTTGACCACTCAGATGCCATACCTGGAATGGTGTTGCCATCATTATCTGTAGTGGTCAGACCAATTAGCATTTGGCGAATAAGGTTCGATTCTGGCACACCAGAAACCTTATGAGGGTCTAGTGATTCTGGCTCGGCACCATTGTTGATGGTGATGGTTTGGTTAGCAGCAAGCTTAGCGTCAGCAGGAATGGCTGCAGCACTTTCTCCAACAGGTGCAGTCTTCTCAGCAGTGGCAGTTTGGTTTTGCTCGCTACAAGCAACCAAAGCAAGTGCAGCGATTAAGGCACTTGGGACAAATCTTTTTTTCATTTAAACATCCTTATGGTGTAGAAACTGTTACAGATAACAGTGTGGACTCATCTGTCATGACAGATAATTAAAAGGTAAAATTAGCCGTATCATCATGATCCATGATCTTTAAGGCATCACCTTACATGAACTAAACAGGGTGCTTTAAGAGCGACTTAAAAGCAATGCAAAGTTCCTGTTACGATATATTGACAAAATTACACTTTAATGTCAAGTAGTATCTAACATATTAAAAATGTAACCAAAATACGACACTTCGCTTTTTATTTTGACATTATGAAAATGAGTTATAATTTTGAGAAAAAACAGCACAGATGTTTACTAAAACTTACTACCATTTGCTTAAAAATATGCTAAAATGCCAAGCAATATGTAACGAATTTTTTCAAAAATTTTATTAAGGAGCGTTTATGGGCATTTGTATTACTGCAACAGGACTACATATTCCAAAAGATAGCATTAGCAATGAAGAGCTTGTAACCACTTTTAACACTTACGTGGATAACTACAACAAAAAAAATGCCCAAGCGATTGAAAATGGCGAGAAAGTCGCTTTGCAACACTCTACATCAGAATTTATTGAAAAAGCGTCAGGTATTAAGTCTCGCTATGTGATTGATAAAAAAGGCATTTTAGATCCAGAAATTATGGCACCTATTTTCCCTGCCAGAAAGCTTGGTGAAGAGCTGTCTATTATGGCACAGATGGGTATTGGTGCATTACAAAATGCCTTAGATAATGCAGGACTTTTAGCGGATGATTTAGACGGTATTATTTGTGCGTGTTCTAATTTTCAGCGTGTTTATCCTGCCATTGCCATTGAAATCCAAGATGCTATCGGCATGAAAGGTGGCTTTGCTTATGACATGAATGTCGCGTGCAGTGCAGCGACTTTTGGTATCGCCCAAGCGGTGGGTAGTATCAAAGCAGGACTTGGCAAGCGTATTGCTGTGGTGAATGTAGAAATCACATCAGCTCACCTAAACTGGCGAAATAGAGACAGTCATTTTATCTTTGGTGATGTAGCTGCAGCGACGATTATTGAAGAGCTTGACACACCAAAAGGCTATGAAGTGCTCGATAGTAAGCTTTGGACGCAATTTAGTGCTAATATTAAGAATGAATATGGCTTTATGGATAGAGCAGAATTTTTGGCGATGGATAAAGAAATGCACTTTGACATCAAAGAGCCTGTAAATGATAAGCTATTTTTACAAGAAGGGCGTAAAGTATTTCGTGAAGTTTGCCCAAAGGTATCTGAGATTATCAGCACGCATTTGGCAGAAAATCACATTGATAAGTCATCAGTTAAACGCCTATGGCTACACCAAGCTAACATCAACATGATTGATTTGATCTTACGCACCGTGATGGGCAAAGATGCGGATAAAGCGATTGCCCCGATTGCTATTAGTGAGTTTGGGAACACCAGTTCAGCAAGCCCTATAGTGGCGTTTCATTTACACCAAGATGGCGTCAATAGTGGCGATTTAGGGGTGATTTGTTCATTTGGGGCAGGCTACTCTATCGGCTCGGTGATTATCAAAAAAGTATGATTGTAATCGTGTAATAATATGATGAGTGTCTGAGAATTGATTAATTGCACACTTATAATTTGTCATAAAACCGCCAGCAGATAGGGCGGTTTTGTTTTTGTTTAGCGGATTTAGCTGATGATATTTCATATAGATTATGCTAAAATGTTCGTTTGATAATTTATTTGTATTATAACTGAATAAACCATGAAAGAATCCCTACGCCATCGCCTTGATCAAATGATTGATCGCTTTGAAGAAGTTACGGCACTTTTATCTGACCCTGATGTTATCTCTGATAATAAGCAATTTCGTGCTTTATCGGTAGAACACAGTGATTTATCTGAGATCACTGATGTATGGACGAAATTTTTGAACGCTGAGGCTGATCTTGCCGCTGCCCAAGAAATGCTTGATGACGAAGAGATGAAAGAGATGGCACAAGAAGAGATTGCCATCAATGAGTCACTGATTGAAACGCTTGGCGATAAACTCAACATTTTAATGCTGCCCAAAGACCCAAGTGATAAAAACCCTGCATTTTTGGAGATTCGTGCAGGTACAGGTGGTGATGAAGCGGCGATTTTTAGTGGTGATTTGTTCCGTATGTACCAAAAATACGCCCAAAGTCAAGGTTGGACGGTGGAAGTCTTATCTGCAAACGAAGGCGAGCATGGCGGTTATAAAGAAATCATCAGCCGAGTGTCAGGTACAGATGTGTATGGACGACTTAAGTTTGAATCTGGAGCTCATCGTGTACAGCGTGTGCCAGCCACTGAATCTCAGGGGCGTGTGCATACGTCTGCCTGTACAGTGGCGGTGATGCCCGAGGTTGAGATTGATGATACGGTAGAGATTAATCCTGCTGATTTGCGCATTGACACTTATCGGTCAAGCGGTGCAGGCGGTCAGCACGTTAATACCACAGACTCTGCGGTACGTATTACCCACATTCCCACAGGTGTGGTGGCAGAGTGCCAACAAGAACGCAGTCAGCACGCCAATAAAGATAAAGCGATGAAAATGCTCATCGCTCGCATACAGCAAGCCAAAGTAGAGGCACAAATTAACGCCACTAGCGATATGAGACGAAATCTAGTTGGTTCTGGCGACAGAAGTGAACGCATTCGCACTTATAATTTTCCACAAGGGCGTATGACGGATCACAGGATTAACCTCACGCTCTATAAGCTAGATGCAATCATGGAAGGGGATATGACCGAGCTACTAGATAGCTTGCTTAGAGAACATCAAGCAGATTTGATGGCAAGTGTGGGTGAGTAGTAGATGAGTATGAAAAAACAAGGCTTTATCCCTGCCAAGTTCGCTGGCATTGTTTTTGCGTTTTATATGTCAGGCTTGATGGCACTGCTCATGTCGTGCGTGCTTGTGGCGGTCAATACTGGCGTTGGCGGTAATTATCTTGTGCGTGTGTTTGGTTCGTACGTGGTGGCTTTTCCTATTGCTTTTATTTGTGTGGCATTATTACGCCCCTTTGTGATGAAACTGGTGGATTGGACGATTAAAAAATGAAGCGTTTATTGATTGCTTTGTTATCATTAAATTTATTGGCGTGCGGTAGACTGCCAAATCCAAACACCACACAAACCCACCCAATGCAATCATCGCAAGATATGAAGCACACACCACCCAAACCCACCCAATTTGCCGATAAAAATGCCACTGCCGATGACATCGTGAGCTGTCAAAAACAAGGCGGCGTCATAAAAAAAGTGGGTATGCTTGGCTTTGACCAGTGCGTCATTACCTATCTTGATGCAGGTAAATTATGCACTAAGGGCGATGATTGCCTAAGCGGTACTTGTGAACCTGACCAAAATAGTAGATTTAACCCAAATAAACCCATCAATGGCATTTGTAAAGCAGATAATAATTTCTTTGGTTGCCGAAGTTTCATTCAAGATGGGCAAGTACAAACGATTTGTGTGGATTAGTTTAACAAAAATTGTTATGATGAATGTTAAAGTAAACCAATGGGGGCGATATGGAACAAGTTGTTATTATTGAGCAATTACAACAGGATTTAAATGTCATTACTGAGCAATTAAATAAAATTGGTGCAAGAATTGTGATTGAAAATGATCAACCAAAAATTACTACGCTCACTAATAAAAAGTTACAACGCACCTTAAATTTTGGGTTTATGAATGAAGAATTTGATGTGCCTGATGATTTTGACCGTATGAATGAAGATGAGATTTATGCGATGTTTGCAGGGGAGTATGGTGAAAATCCTTTTAGATAGTCAAGTGCTTATTTGGTATGGCTTTAATAAACCAAATAAAATTTCTGCCCGTGTGCTCAATCTTTTAAAAGATATGGACAACGAGTTGTATTTTAGTGTGGCAAGTATTTGGGAATTAACCATCAAATCATTATTAAACAAACCTGATTTTCCGCAAGATATTGAAAAATTAAGAATTGGTTTATTAAATAATGACATAAAAGAATTGCCAATTTCGCCACGTCAAATTAAAAACTTGCATGATTTTACCCATATCCATAAAGACCCTTTTGACCGCTTGTTATTAGCCCAAGCTTACACCGAAAATTTTTATTTTTTAACCGCAG
Organism: Moraxella nasovis; assembly: GCF_022701215.1. Classification (NCBI taxonomy): domain Bacteria; kingdom Pseudomonadati; phylum Pseudomonadota; class Gammaproteobacteria; order Moraxellales; family Moraxellaceae; genus Moraxella; species Moraxella nasovis. Next base: position 1,869,711 of record NZ_CP089976.1, read on the forward strand.
ACAGTTTAATTTTAAAATACGATTTTGATTTTATTATTGATGTAACTGCTTAAATTTAATTTTGAAAATTTGGAAAAAAATTATGACCAACCAAACCGAATTAACTGACGCTAACAAACTAATCCGAGAGCGTCTTGAAAAATTAGACATATTAAAACAAAAGGCAAGCGAACATGGTAAAACTGCCTACCCAAATACCTTTAAGCCTGCCGACTTTTGTGCGGATTTACAGGAAAAATTTGCCGATGTGGATAAAGCGACCTTAGAAAGTCAAGCTGAACTGGGCAATAAAACCTACGCCAAAATTGCAGGGCGTGTCATGCTCAACCGTGGCTCGTTTATTGTCATTAGCGACATGACAGGTCGCATTCAGCTGTATGTGGACAGAAAAGGCCTGCCTGCTACGACTTTGGAGCTGATAAAATCACTTGATTTGGGTGATATTGTGGGGGCGGTGGGCTATATCGGACGCTCTGGTAAGGGGGATTTGTACATTCATTTGGAAGATTTTGAGATTTTGACCAAGTCGCTTCGCCCACTGCCAGACAAATTTCACGGACTTAGCGACACCGAAGTCAAGTACCGCCAGCGTTATTTAGATTTGATGGTCAATGAAGATACTCGCAAGACTTTTTTGATTCGTGCCAAAGTCATTGCAGGCATTCGTGCGTTTTTGAGTGCTGAGCGTTTTATGGAAGTAGAAACGCCAATGATGCACGTTATCCCAGGTGGTGCGTCTGCTCGTCCGTTCGTTACACATCACAACGCCCTTGATATGGAGCTGTTCTTACGCATCGCCCCAGAGCTTTATCTAAAACGCCTTGTGGTAGGTGGGTTTGACCGTGTGTTTGAGATTAACCGTAATTTTCGTAACGAAGGCGTATCTACTCGCCACAACCCTGAATTTACGATGATTGAGTTTTATCAAGCTTATGCCGATTATACCGATTTGATGAGCTTAACCGAGCGAATGCTTGAACAATTGGCGACCGACATTTTGGGTAGCACCGATGTGCCTTATGGTGATGAAGTGTTTAGCTTTCAAGGTCCATTTAAAAAAATTACAATGCTTGATGCAATCTTAGAGCATAATCCAAGTTTTGGTCCTGATGATGTCAATGATGTTCAATTTTTGACAAATTTCATCAAAACCCAATTAAAACAAGAAGTTAAACCGTCTTTTGGCTTGGGTAAATTACAAACCATCGTGTTTGAAGAAACCGTGGAAACCAAGCTTCGTCAGCCCACCTTTATCACTGAGTATCCTGCCGAGACATCGCCATTGGCTCGCCGTAATGATGACAATCCGCACGTTACCGACCGCTTTGAGTTCTTTATCGGTGGGCGTGAGCTTGCCAATGGATTTAGTGAGCTTAATGACCCGATAGACCAAGCCGAGCGATTTGCCCAACAAGTTGCCGAAAAAGACGCAGGCGATGATGAAGCGATGCATTATGACGCTGATTTTATTGAAGCCTTAGAATATGGCTTACCACCAACCGCAGGGCAGGGAATTGGCATTGACCGACTGGTGATGCTCTTTGCTAACGCCCCAAGCATTCGTGATGTGATTTTATTCCCACATATGCGTCATAAGGGCTAAAAAAAATAGACGAAGTATTTGCGATAATTTTAAAAACTGTTTTGGTTTTTTGGTGGCGTGTTTTTATCATTTTAATTGTTGATGAAATCATGCACAGAATTTATCGCAAATGTCCCAAAACCATCATAGTGATTTTTATTATTTTGGTGGGTTATTTTGTTGATATGGGTTTTATGTAATTTAAATACATGAAACTTAAAAAAGTAGGGCAAATGTGATTTTGCCCTTTTTGTCAAATTTATCAAAGAAAATTTTTATGATTGGTAGGTGATTTTATCAATCAATAATAAAAGGAATGATATGGGCAGTTTTATTTATTTAGAAGTGTTTGTGATTGTGTGCCTAATCTCTATTAGCACCACGCTATTTAACAAACGCTTTTTAAATTTACCGCAAGCGATTGGTGTGCCAATTGTGTCGGCATTATTTGTCTTTGTGTTGCAATGGTCAGCAACCTTACTGGCTGGCAATCAATTCATCGCAATCAACATTCACGCCATTGAAGAAGCGGTTCGCCATATCAATTTTTATGATTTTTTGATCAATGGGGTGATTTGTTTCATATTAACCGCTTCTGCGTTAAAATTTAAAGTTCATGATTTAAAAACCTATTGGAAGCCAATTAGTATTTTGGCGAGCATTGCTTTGTTATTATGTGCTTTTATTTTTGGCGTTTTGTTGTTTGGTTATCAATATATCACAGGTCATCATGTGCCACTGATTGTGCTTTTGCTGTTGGGTTCGGCATTGGGAGCGACTGACCCCATTGGCATTAAAGGCGTGCTAAGTTCCATCAAAGCCCCACGACATCTGATGATTAAATTAGAAGGTGAATCTTTATTCAATGATGCGATGTGTATCGCTGTATTTATGACCATTTTAAAAGTCATACAAGGCGATGGTTTTAATTTGGTTCATGTGTTGGAGCATTTGGCATTTGAAATCATTGTGGCGGTGATTATTGGTATCGTCTTTGGCAAAATGGCTCTTTATTTATTAAAGGGCAAAAATGAAATGGAAAGCCTAATATTAACCACCGCTGTTTTGGCAGCAGGTTCTTATCTGGTGGCTCTTTATGCTCATGCGTCCGCTCCGATTGCTTGTGTGATTGGTGGCTTGATGGTGGGTGATAAATGGCAAGCGTTTTTGGCGGATAAAGACATTGATGAAATTAACCATTTTTGGCATACCATTGAAGGTATTATCAATTCCTTCTTATTTACGCTCATTGGGCTTGAATTATTCATTCTAGATTTGGATATTTATATCATCATTGGCGGTATTGTGGCGTTTATTGTGCTACATTTATCACGCTTTATTGCCAACTTTGCGTCATTTGCATTATTTCCAAGTGTCCGCAAAAATGCCTACAAAGGCACGATTGAAATCCTATCATGGGGTGGAGTGCGTGGCGGTATTTCGCTTGCATTGATATTGGCGGTGGCAAACACGCCCCAACTACAACCTTATACCAATGTCTTGATTGGCTATACTTTTATTGCGGTGCTATTATCTGGGGTGGTGTGTGGACTTGGCTTGCCTGCGGTCATCAACGCTTTTTATTATAATCCCAATGAAGTGCAGACAGGTTTTGCTGGTTGGTATCAATGTATCATGCATAAAATCATGAACCGCTCAGACAGATTGTATGTACTCAATGAAGATAAATTTGGCAATCAGACCATCTCGCTCTATGAGCCTACGCCAGAAGAGCTTGAAGAATTGCCAGAATTTGACGACACCAAACACGAAACACCAAGTACACTTAATGACCCCAATCGTTTTTGATTGTTTGTTTGATGGTCTGCGTGTTTTGATTATTTTTAGCTCATTGTCTTAAAAAAAGGCGGTGAGCCATTTATTGGGAAATTGTTTTATTGGACATAATTGGACATATGTCTATCACAAGAGTAAGTAGCCCCCAAAATTAAAATTTATTGCTATGGTGGGGCTGATTTTATATCCCAAATCATGCAAAAATATGTTGAAAGGCGATAAAATACGCTATAATAGCCATCAATTTAGCCAAAATTTTATCCGCCATCATGAGTGAATACCAAGTCCTTGCCCGTAAATACCGCCCCAAAAATTTTGATGAGCTTTTGGGGCAACGCCATGTCTCACAAGCTTTGTCGCACGCCATAGATACAGGGCGGTTGCACCATGCTTATTTATTTACAGGCACTCGTGGCGTGGGCAAGACGACCATTGCTCGTATTCTTGCCAAATGTCTCAACTGCGAAACAGGTGTAACTAGCACCCCCTGCGGTGTTTGCGATACTTGTGTGAGTGTGGATAGTGGGCGGTTTATTGATTTGATTGAGATTGATGCTGCCAGTCGCACCAAAGTAGAAGACACCAGAGACCTATTAGAAAACGTCCCCTACGCCCCCACGCAAGGGCGATATAAGGTATATCTGATTGACGAAGTGCATATGCTGTCTACGCATTCATTTAATGCCTTATTAAAAACCTTAGAAGAACCGCCAGAACACGTCAAATTCATCTTAGCAACCACCGACCCACAAAAAATTCCTGTAACCATCATTTCTCGATGTTTACAATTTGTGCTAAGACCATTATCACAAGAATTACTACATAAACATCTTGCTAAAATCCTAAAAGAAGAACAAATTTGTTATGCCGATCAGGCAGTCTGGCAGCTTGCACAATCTGCTAAAGGCTCGGTGAGAGATGCGTTATCTTTAACCGATCAGGCGATTGCATTTGGTGGCGGTCAGATTGATGATGCGACTATCATGCAGATGTTGGGTCTTGTCGATAGTGTGGATATGATTGCCTTAATTGAAGCAATTTATACGGATAATCGCCAATTTGTTGCAAGCCAAATCCAAAAAATGAGATTGCAGATGGTAGATGCGACAGCTGTGCTTGAACGATTGACGGATACTTTGCACAGTTTGGCATTGTCACAGATCATGCCAGATTTACCGCTTGATATGAATGATGAACAAAAGCAGGCGTTTTATCAATTGGCATCACAGATTAGTCCAGATGTGTTACAGCTGTATTATGAAATTATCTTAAAAGCACATGACGCCATTCGCTTAGCAAGTACGCCAATGCAGGCTTTAGAGATGGGTATCTTGCGGTTATTGGCGTTTCGCCCCTTAACATCTGGTCAGGCATTGGTGGGCGATACATCATCACATTTAGATAACACACCCCATGATGAGTTAAGTGATACCCACCAAGCAGGCGACAAGCCACATCAAAATACTAATGATGAATCAGCAGAGTCTTCTAAGAAAGTCAAGATGGTCAAATCTGACACAGATGAGCTGATCCATGTAAAATCAGATGATGATAAGGCAAAAACGCCTGATGTCTATGAGCTTGATGAAGTTAAGCAGTCTGATGAACCACTGGCAATACCAGCCAAACCAATGCCTTTAGATCATGAATATGTTACGGATAGTCTGTCAGTACAAGTTAATGCTACTCCGATCCAAGACGACTTAGATGTTGACTCTATTCCATCACCGCATAAAAAAACCAACCAGTCGGTTTATTTTGAAAATACATCTGATACAAGACAACGTGACGCAGAGCTTGCTCCATTATCAACTACTAACTTAGCTTTAAGTGATGATATTGCAAGTGATGATATTGCAAGTGATGATCATGGTCAAATAGCTACAGATTATAATAACCGCCTTACAAAAGAACAAATAAGACTTAAGATGCGACCAAAGCAAGTTGATCTTGTGGGCGAGTGGACGCCAGAGAAGTGGGATTATTGGGTATCGTGTGTTAGTGATGGGCGTTTATTTGACAATGATGAACTGGCACTTATTCAGTCAGCACAAATGATAGGGCAGATTGATGGCGATAGCGTGCTTCATATCCATCATTTGCACGATCAGACGACAGCAATCTATCGTAATCTTAAGAAAAAGATTAATGATTATCTGCCAAATATCCGCCTTGCAGATGAGCCCTTAATGCTTGATGGAGCAATCAGCACGCCATACCAGCATAATCTTGCTCGCCAAGAGCAGGTATTGATTGATGCTCAAAATCAACTCATCGGCAGCCCAGTAGCAGTTAAGCTATGGCAAAATGGTTTTATTTTTGATGATGGGCGTCCAATTATTGAAAAGACTAAATTATTGCTTGATTAGAAATGGTGCAAATAAAATAAAGCCAAGATAACAATCTTGGCTTTATTTTTTATTATTTGTTTTGTTGGAGTAGGCGATTTTCTAGGTAATGAATATTTTGGGCTTCATTCACAAAATCTTCATCTTGTAAAATCACATCACGATGTAGCGGAATATTGGTATTAATACCTTCAATAATCAGTTCATCTAGGGCGTGTAGTGTTTTTGCTACCGCCTGTCTGCGAGTCTGAGCATGACAAATAAGTTTACCAATCAGTGAATCATAGTAGCTTGGAATCGTGTAGCCTTGATATAAATGCGAATCAAAGCGTACGCCTGAACCACTGGGGGTGAACAGTGTTTCAATCGTACCAGGGCAAGGCATAAACGTCTTAGGATCTTCTGCATTTATACGACATTCAATGGCATGTCCACGAATGGTAATCTCATCTTGGTGATAAGACAAACCGTAGCCTGCGGCAATTTTCAGCTGTTCTACTACGACATCAATGCCAGTAATCATCTCGGTGACAGGGTGTTCGACCTGCACTCGAGTGTTCATTTCAATGAAGAAGAATTGACCATCTTCATATAAAAATTCAAACGTTCCTGCACCACGGTATTTAATCTGCTCGCACGCACGCACGCACGCTTGCAAAATTGGCTCCCGCACATCATCAGGAATGTCTGGTGCAGGTGCTTCTTCTAGCACTTTTTGATGGCGACGTTGGAGTGAGCAATCTCGGTCAAATAAGTGCAATGCATGTCCATTGCCATCACCAAGTACTTGCACTTCGACATGGCGTGGATTCTTTAAGAAGCGTTCCATATAAACTGTATCATCACCAAAGGCACTAGCAGCTTCGGTTTTAGCAGCTTGAACTTGACCAAGTAATTCTTCAAATCGTTCAACGACACGCATACCACGACCACCGCCACCTGCGGCTGCTTTCACGATTAGGGGAAAGCCAATCTGACGGGCTTGTTCTTCAGCATTATGTAAAGTAATCGCACCTACAGACCCCGGTACGGTTGGTACGCCCGCTTTTTTCATTGCATGAATAGCAGATACTTTATTACCCATTAGGCGGATGTGATCGGCATGTGGACCAACAAAGGTAAGCCCAAGCTCTTCTACTTTTTCGGCAAAATCTGCATTCTCGGATAAAAAACCATAACCTGGATGGATGGCATCAGCACCAGTTACCTCGGCTGCGGTTAAGATTTTATTAATATCAAGATAGCTTTGGTTAGATGGTGCATTACCAATGCACACCGCCTCATCCACAAAACGTAAATGCATGAGATCTTTATCAGCGGTGGAGTAGATGCCAACAGTTGAAATGCCAAGCTGCTTACACGCACGCACAATACGTAAGGCAATCTCGCCACGGTTGGCGATGAGCAGTTTTTTAATCATGGCAAATCCTAATTCTTATAACGAATAACAGGCTGACCAAACTGCACAACGTCAGCATTATTAACCAAAATCTCTTCGATAATGCCGCTTTGAGTGGCCTCTAATGGATTCATAATTTTCATGGCTTCGATAATGCCAAGCTGATCGCCTGCTTGTACTTTTTGACCAACTTTAACAAATGGCGGGTCATTTGGACTAGGTGCAGAATAAAATACCCCAACCATTGGTGATGTTTCTACTTTGCCTTGGGCGACATTAGCGGCAGGCGTAGCAGCAGCGACAGGTGCAGCGGGGACAACTTGCTGAGCAACGGTTTGTACAGCGACGTTACGAGTTAGACTGATGTAGTTTTCATCGTGTCCGTACTCAAGATTTGCTAAATCTTTTTCTTCCATTAAATCAATTAGTTCACGAATTTTTGTGATATCCATGCCATTACCTTATTCATTAAGAAAAAATTATTGTAACAAATTTTTGCAAAAACGACCAGTATTAAATCATTAATTAAGTAGAATTGGCAAATTTTTGATTGCCTATAGTGTACATTTGTTTTGTTTTATTGCAAGTATTTTATCAAAAATTTTACAATTTTCTTAAAAATCATCGCTCATTTCATCAAGCCACTTAGGGTTGGACCATTTTTTGTTATATGCGTATTGATAATTTGCCATCATGTCTATGAGTGTATCAGGGTCTTTTGCGACACAAAGCAGCTGCAGATTTTGTTCGGGCATAAAACCTTCTTTAGCAGCTTTTTGGAGTATCTCAATGATGGGATCAAAAAATCCGTTCGTATTAAGTACACCGATAGGCTTTTTGTGCAGTCTTAGCTGAGCGAGCGATAATACTTCAAACAGTTCTTCAAATGTGCCTAGACCGCCTGCTAGAGCAATAAAGCCATCGGCAAGCTCAATCATCTTATATTTGCGTGTCGCCATATCGGCGGTCTCAATAAGTGTAGTTAGATTGGTGTGTGCGACTTCTTGGGCTGCCAAAAATGTTGGTATGACGCCAACAGCTGTACCACCATGATGTAGCACGCTATCGGCAATCGTACCCATTAAGCCTACCTTGCCACCGCCGTACACAAGACCGATATTGCGTCTTGCCATAACGCCACCAAGTTCTTTGGCTGCCTTGTAATACACAGGTGTGTTGCCAAAATTTGAACCGCAATAGACAGCGATGTTGGTTAGTTTGGTGGGCGTGTCGTCGTCAATGGGGTGGCAAAGGTCTATTTTGAAGGTGGTCATATTCAATCCAAGATTTGTGCAACTATCTTATAGTAGCATATTCTTTATTAAAATATATGAAACAAATGTGAAAATTTATAGCCTTATAAGCTTGAGTTTTGCCATAGTAAAACAAGTTTGGGTGCGATAAAGTTTAATGTATAACTAATGTATAAAATGAACTACTATCTTATAAAACTAAACAAGCCCTTGATTATCAAGGGCTTGGCTTTAGGTTGTAAAGATTAGTCATTGGCGTTTTGAAGTTTAGGGTCTTCAAAAACCACAACTTCATCTTCAAACTCTGGTTTTAGTTTCACAACAAAATCTTCACGAGATAGCCCCATCCATAGTGGAATGACGCTGGCAATATAAATAGATGAATAAGTACCTGCAATCAGACCAATGAATAAGGCGACTGAGAACCAGTAAAGCCCATCACCACCTAAGAACATCATGGCAATAACCACAACAAATACTGTACCAACAGTCATAACAGTACGGCGTAAGGTTTCAGTTAGTGATAAGTCTATCACCTGCCTTGGCGATAAGCCACGCACACGACGGAAATTCTCACGAATACGGTCATAGACTACGATGGTGTCGTTAATTGAGTAGCCAATAAGTGCCAATACAGCAGCGAGTACAGTTAGGTCAAATGGCCAGCCGAACAGGGCGAATGCACCAACCACAATGAGAGTGTCATGAAATAGGGCGAAAATCCCCCCAAGGGCAAGCTTAAACTGAAAGCGTGTCGCCACATATAGTAACATCATGCCCAGTGCCACTGCTAATGCTAACAGCGAGTTAAGATAGATCTCATTACCCACCTGAGAGCCGATGATGTTAATATTATCTACAGTAGCGATGTTATTTGGCAAGTTTAGCGATTCGGTCAGCATTGTACTTAGCTGATCAGCGTTCTGAGACTGGGGTGGTAGCCGCACAAGCAATTCTTGGCGTGTACCAAGATACTGAACAACTGCATCATCAAAGCCATCTTCAGCCAGCGATGCGACCACTTCAGACTGAGTGACAGGCGTCTGGTAGGTCACATCTGCAGAAACACCGCCTGTAAAGTCAAGCCCTAAGTTTAACCCATTTATAATGATGGCGATGATTCCAACAAGCATCATGATAATGGATAAAGCCACCATAGGCTTAGCAAGCTTCATAAATGGCAAAATACGCTGATTGGCGATAAGCTTGACGCCACCTGCCTTATCAGTCGCTTCATCTGCTTGCTGAGCGACAATATCTTGATCTGATAGGGCGGCTTGGTTGGCTTTAGCATTACTGCTTTTGCCATCACGGCGTGGACCCTTACGGCGACGCATCTCTTTGGCTGTGAGTGGCGTGCCATCAGGATGGGTAGGGCGATTTGGATCAATTGGATTAGTATCGTTCATTTTCCACACTCCTATCCGATGCTAAGTTTGGTTAAGTTTTTGCGGTTGCCATACCACAGCTGAATCAAAGCACGCGTTACTGTGATTGCGGTAAATAGTGACGTCACAATACCGATGGCAAGTGTGATGGCAAAGCCTTTGATTGGACCTGTGCCGATGGCAAATAAAATAAATGCAACCAGTAGTGTTGTGATGTTAGCATCAAAGATTGAGCTAAAGGCACGATCAAATCCAGCTACGATGGCAGATTTGGCTCGCACACCATTGGCAAGCTCTTCACGAATACGCTCAAAAATCAGTACATTCGCATCTACTGCCATACCAATGGTAAGGACAATACCTGCAATACCTGGTAAGGTGAGAGATGACCCGATGATAGACATAATGGCTGTCATGATGATAACGTTTAAAGCCAATGCGATGTTTGCGATGACGCCAAAAACACGATAAAAGATGATCATCCATAAAAATACGAGTAGGTAGCCTACTTGCGTGGAGAACAGACCTTTGTCAATATTATCTTGACCAAGCGAAGGACCGATGGTACGTTCTTCAACAAAATACATCGGAGCTGCCAATGCACCAGAACGGAGTAATAACGCAAGCTCAGAAGCTTCAGCTTCGTTATCAAGCCCTGTAATTTGGAATCGAGACCCCAGCACAGCTTGGATGGTTGCACGGTTAATGACACGAGTTTCAGCATAAGGGGTGCGAACTTCTTTTAGTTCGCCCGTTACAGCATCTTCTTCGTAGGTGACCCGTTGCTTATTTTCAATAAACAGTACTGCCATTTGTTTACCAACGGATGTACGAGTGGCGTTTTGCATTAGGCGACCACCTGCCGTATCCAATGTGATAGACACCTGTGGACGACCATTCTCATCTAGGCCTGCTTGAGCACCTTGGACTTTATCACCTGTAACAATAGCTTGGCGATCAAGCAAGATGGGCGGGCCATCTAATGTGCCAAATGGGAAACTTTCTGTGCCAGCAGGTGCGATACCACCAGTTGGACTCATCGCTTCTTCACTCACCATGCGAAACTCTAGGTTGGCAGTTCTGCCAAGTACACGCTTAGCTTCAGCGGTATCTTGGACGCCTGGAAGTTCGACGACAATACGGTTTGAGCCTTGTGATTGCACGAGTGCTTCAGCGACACCAAGCTCATTGATACGATTACGCAGTGTGGTTAAGTTTTGACTGACGGCGTATTCATTAATCTCGTTGATTTTTGCTTCGGTATATGTCAGCTCAAGAGCAGCACCATCTGCTGCTGCCAGTGGACGAAAGCTAAAATCCATGCCAAGTGTATTTTGAAGGATACGCTCGGCTTGATTACGAGTTTCAGGCGTACTAAAGATAAACGTCATGCCTTTATCGGTTGTTTTAAGGCTCTTTACGGAGATTTTCTCAGCACGCAAGGCTCGTCTGGCATCTTGGCTTGCAGTGGTTAAGCGTTGCTCTAGAGCTTTTGCCATATCAACTTCAAGCACAAATCGTACGCCACCACGCAAGTCAAGACCAAGTTTCATCGGATTAGCACCGATGTCTTTTAGCCATTGCGGGGTAGTTTGGGCTAGGTTTAGTGCAACAACATAGTTATCGCCAAGCTCACGGCGTAGCACTTCTTGGGCTTTTAGCTGATTTTCGGCATTATCTAGGCGAATTAAAGCACTGTTTTTATCAAAACTGCCACCATGATGCTCTAGACCAGCTTTGTCAAGCAAGTCTTGGGTTTGGGTGAGAACGTCGCTTGTCAGTTCTGTGCCAGCTGATGCACCTGTAATCTGTACTGCAGGCTCGTCTGGATAGAGATTGGGCAGGGCGTACAGACCTGTTATGACAAGCACCACAACGATGAGTATGTATTTCCAAGCAGGGTAATGCATAAAGGTATTCTTATGATATCTTGCAAGCCAAGCGAAGATATCATCTTACGCTTGATGCATTGCATAAACAAATGTTTGCTTTTATAACTTGGGCTAACCAAATGGCCATAAAAGCGGATATGAACGGCTTAGATGTTATTAATCGTGCCAGCAGGCAGTACGCTTAAAACGCTTGCACGTTGAACTTTAACTTCATTGGCTGGGCTAATGGCGATTACCGCATAGTCGCCTTCAATTTTTTTGATGACACCCATCAGACCACCAGCAAACACCACTTCATTGCCTACACTTAAGCCATTAATCATAGCTTTATGTTGCTTATTACGCTTAGATTGTGGACGGATAATTAAAAAATAAAAAATTGCAAAAAACGCCACAGGAATAAGCAGCTGACCAATCATTGATGGTTGATCAGCGGCAGGTGCGGCATGAGCGGTATTAATTAGTAGATCTAACATAAATAAACTCCATAAGGGGGACGAGATACCGTCCATGATTGGCTTATGCACTAGGGCAAATAAAATAACGCATATCATAACACAAATCACAATATTTTGATGATTTTTCATAAATTGCATCTGTACATCTTGCAGTTGTGCTTATTTTGGCTTAATATGGGAGCTTATTTTTTAATTAACAGTCTATATGTCCCGACACCGATCACGCTTTTACTCATCTGTTTATTCTAAAACACTTTTAATCGTTAGCATGATGGCGGTATTGCTAAGCTTGCCTATGTTTGCTTATGCTGCAAGTGATACTGTGGTTACAAATACACACATTGCTTTACTTGTGTTTTATATCTCACTATCTCTTATTGCATCGTTTATTTGCTCGGTGTCAGAAGCCACGCTTTTAAGTATGACGCCAAGCTACATTGACACCATCAAAGAAGAAGAGCCTAAAACAGCAAGCTTGCTTGAAGATGTGAAAGTTCATAACATTGAAAAGTCTATTTCGTCTATTTTGACTTTAAATACCATTGCTCATACATTAGGCTCGCTTGGTGCAGGTGCTCAAGCTGTCGTTGTGTTTGGTAATGCGTGGTTTGGCGTGTTTAGTGCGGTGATGACGATTGCCATTTTGATTGGTACAGAGATTATCCCAAAGACGCTTGGTGCAACTTATTGGCGTAAATTTGCATTGCCTGTGGCTTATTATGTAAAAGCAATTAACAGTGCATTATTGCCGATAGTTTGGGTTGCTGAGAAAATCTCCCGCCTGCTCACTAAGGGCAATACACAAAGCAGCTTTAACCGCCATGAGTTCATTGCACTTGCCAATGCAGGCGAGGTGTCTGGTCAGATGAGTGAGCTTGAGACGCGTATTATTAAAAATTCACTAGCACTTAGCATGATTAATGTTGAAGATATTGTTACGCCAAGATCTGTGGTGACATCGTTTGATGAAAATATGACCGTTGGTGAAGTTTTTGCAAATCATCCTAAGCTGTCATTTTCACGTTTTCCTATCTTTAATGAAGACTTAGACGATGCGACAGGTTTTGTGCTAAAGTCCGACTTGTTGATTGCTAAGGCAAACCAAGAAATTGATGTTCCCATTAAACAGTTTAAGCGTGATATTCAATTTATCTTTGCTAAGATGAAGCTGTTTGATTTGCTTGATTTAATGCTAAAGCAGCGTTTGCATATTGCACTTGCGGTAGGCGAATTTGGTGAAGTTAAAGGCTTGGTGAGCTTAGAAGACGTGCTAGAAACCTTGCTTGGACTTGAAATTGTCGATGAATTTGACCGAGTTGACGATATGCAAGCCTTGGCACGTCAGCTGCTTGATCGACGCATGAATCGCCTTGGTGCGAAAATTGATAGCTGATTCATTTGCTAAAATACCATCAAAAGTAACAAATTATTACAAATAACCATGATAGGTTAGGAATTTTTTGCTATTTTAGAAAATATCCATTTTTAGTTTGGAAATTTTATGAAAAAGTTAATCAAAAAAGCAGTAAAAATTGGTGCAGCAACTTTTGCAGTTCAGTCAGCATTCAAGAAAAATGTAGCCCCAAGGGTGCGTTTGATGAGTTTAGCGGTAGCAACTACCATGACAGCAGTAAGTTTGGTGAGTATAGAGGCTTACGCGATGGATGAAAGTGCTGTGCAAGATTTTGTGGCCAAAATTAGTAAAGCTGCCAATGGTCAAAATAAAGACCAGATTGGTCGATTGATTGACGATGAGGCGATTATTGTTTTATCTAGAAATGGTGACAGTGCTACATTAACTAAGCAAGAATACCTGGCTCGCCTTCAGAAAAACTGGGCGCAAGCAAGTGACTATCATTACGATATTCAAGTTGATAATATCGTCGTTTCAAGTGACCAAGCCCGTGCTCAAATTACCACGACAGAATCATGGAAAGATAAAAAAACTGGCAATGCAGTTCGCCATGTCATGTCATCTCGCTCAACGCTTACAGAAGTGAATGGTAAGACGGTTATGTTACGAGCCGTAGCTCAGGTGACCGTTCAATAACCCTAGCAAATTACCTAACTTAAATATTAACGTCCGCTATCTTTTGTTAGGCAAAAGTAAGCGGACGTATTTTTTGGGTGAAAATTACATTTTACGGTTGATAATCCTTAAAAAATAAGGCATTATTGAAAGCGTTTTGCAGTAGTAATAAAACTATCTATCTTAAGGATTTATCCACCCATGCGTTACTTTTCATCACTCCCACCAAAAGCCCCTAGTCTTATTAAACCGCTGGTTATAGCCGTCGGAACCTGTCTGCTTGCTGCGTGTAGTACGACCAATACTCAGCAAACTCATCAAGCACCAGCTTCAATACATAAGCCTGCCGCTATGCCACCATCGCCCAAACCTGCTGTCATGCCTTCGCAATCAGTGAGTGCTAACACAGATTATCAAGGCGTGATTGATGCTGATACTTTAGATGCGATGGAGGATCTGTTATCTGCGACGAATATGGCGATGGTAGAAGGCGATGCTTTAACGGTGCAGCGTTATGGCGATCTGTGGGGTAGGGTGCGTCAGGGGTTTCGCATTCCTGAAGTTTATAATGCACGCATTGAAGCTCAAAAATCATGGTTTTATACACGCCAAAGCTATATTGATCGCTTAACTGCTCGCTCATCTCGCTATTTACATCATACGATTACAGAGGCAGAAAGACGTGGCATTCCAACAGAGCTTGCATTACTGCCGATTATTGAAAGCTCTTATGATCCCACTGCCACCAGTAATGCATCAGCAGCAGGACTTTGGCAGTTTATCCCAAGCACAGGGCGTATCTATGGCTTAAACCAAAGTGCAAGCTACGATGGTCGCCGTGATGTTATTGAGTCCACACGAGCAGCTTACGATTTTCTGACAAGCTTATATAACCAATTTGGCAGCTGGGAGCTTGCATTGGCAGCTTATAATGCAGGCCCTGGCAGAGTATCACGAGCGATTGCTGCAAATGAAGCGGCAGGCTTGCCAACAGATTACTGGTCTTTAAGATTACCAACTGAGACGATGAATTATGTACCACGCTTTTTAGCAGTGGCTCAGATTGTAAATTCGCCAGCCACATACGGCATTAATTTACCACCGATTGCTAACCACACACACTTTAGAACTGTGCCTGTAAATTATGGTGTAAGTTTATACGATGTGGCGGGTGTAACGGGCGTTAGCATTGAAGAATTAAAGCTATTAAACCCTGCTTTGACAAATCTTGTCGTTGATGCGGCAGGACCAAATCGCATCGTGATTCCTGATAGCGTCTCATCTGCTGTTGACATGAATCTGTCGGCGTTGTCAGGCTATGCTGGCTCTTCTTCGGTGGCGATAGCCCCTATCCAGACCACTCAATATGTCACTCCAGAGCATGGCGGTCAGGTAAATACTGCATCTGAACAAAAACTCATGCAGTCTAGCACGCTACCTACTACGATTGCACAAGTTACTCCAAACAACACGGTCATTCAAGAGCCGCCATTATCTAGCGAAGAACGTGAATTTATCGCAGCTCAGATTCAAGCAAGCACCCCACAGAACGTGCAAGCGATTAGTCCTGTTGATGGCAATATCGAATTAGACGCTATTCAGACCAGTCAGTCGGTATTAGATGCCCGTGGTCAGACCAAACAGCTAAGCTATACAGGTAATACAAACCGCACCCAAGCACAAGCACCGTCTCAGACAAAACCTACACCTATACCAAAGCCAAGTTATACACCGCCTGTGCGTACTGTAACACCGCCTAAACCTGCACCAAAACCAGTCGTGCAATCTAAGCCTAAAAAGCCAATTGAACGTTATACGGTAAAATCAGGTGATACATTAACAGGTATCGCAGATACTCATAATCTAAGCATTAGTCAAATTGCTGAGTACAATAATATCGCAACAGACACCATGGTGCGTCGTGGTCAAAAGTTATGGCTAGTACCTGGTAAAGTGAAATCTAAGCCAAAGACTGCCACTACTGATAAACCAAAACAAGACGAGACCTATAAGGTGCAATCAGGCGACAACTTAACTCAAATTGCTCAAAAGTTCAATTTAAGTTTGTCTAAATTAGCAGCGTTAAATGGGTTATCAACGACAGATGGCGTGCTTATCGGTCAAGTCCTAAAAGTATCAGGCGAACCTGTGGAAAGCTCTACCAAATCTACCAAGCCTGCAACTACAAAGAATCATAAAACGATAAAATATACCGTAAAAGCAGGTGATACATTGACAGGTGTGGCAAATGCATACGGTGTTAGCATTGATGAGCTTGCTGCTGCAAATAATATGCAAAATACCGACCAGCTACTTCGTGGTGCAACCATCACCATCCCAGCAGATGGAGAAACTAGCACGCAGTCAGCAAGTAAAGCCAAAGCGGTAGCTCAAAAACCATCTGGCAATGTCATTCAATCAACCGAAAGCTATAAAGTGCAAGCAGGCGACAGCCTAACAAGCTTAGCAAATAAATATGGCGTGTCTATTGACGATCTAGCGACGACGAATGGGCTGTCAAGTAAGGCAGGATTAAGACGTGGTCAGACGCTAAAAGTACCAAAACTGACGACGATTTATACTGTTCGCTCAGGAGATAATCTGACAACTTTAGCTCGTAAATACGGCATTGATATCAGCGATTTGGCAAAAATGAATAATCTAAGCAATACAGATCAGCTGATTATCGGTCAAAAGATCACTGTGCCAAACAAATAAGCCAACCGTATAAAAGCCCCTAATCAATTAGGGGCTTTTATACGACTGTTATTAAGCTGGGTTGTAAATATCCACAAACTGCACTTCAATGCCAAATTTATCAGCTAGTAAATCTCCAAGTGCGTGAATACCATCACGTTCTGTAGCGTGATGTCCTGCAGCAAAATAATGAATGCCCATTTCTCGTGCAATGTGAGTGGTGCGTTCTGAGATTTCCCCAGAGATAAAAGCATCGCAGCCCATCAAGGCGGCTTGCTCAATCATATCTTGGGCTGCACCAGTACAAAGACCGATTTTGGTCAGTTTATCGTCATTACCACCGATGTGTAACGGCTTTCTACCAAGCTCTTTTTCGATTTTAGTGGCTAAATCGTGAGCGGTGATTGGTGTGCAAGTAGCGATATTACCGATAGGGTGTTTTTCGTTAGGGTGTAATGCACCTGTGATTTTTAGGTCTAAGCGTTCAGCAAGCTTGGCGTTGTTGCCAAGTGTGGGGTGGGCATCTAGCGGTAAGTGGTATGCGATAAGTGAGATATTATTTTGCAAAAGGGTGCGGATTCGCTTGCCTTTCATATCAACCAAAGGCTGAGATTCTCCTTTCCAAAAGTAACCATGATGCACCAAGATACAGTCAGCCCCTACTTTTACGGCATGATCAATTAATGCTTGGCAAGCGGTTACGCCTGTGATAATTTTATGGATGGGTGTGTCTGCATCTACTTGTAAGCCATTTGGGCAGTAGTCTTTAAATTCGTCAATATCTAAAAGCTCATCACAAAATTGGCTTAGGGCTTTTGGTGTAACAGTGTTTTTCATGTTAATTTCCTGTGGATAAAGATTAGCAAAGATTGTACTTTTTTATGACAATGATGTAAACATTTAAAACGAAAACCTAACAAAATTCATCTGCCATCATGGTACAATTTTAAAAAACTTCAACAAAGGAGATGAAACATGAATAACCTAAAAAATGAAAAAGGCGTAAGTGCCTGGGTACTGATGCCTTGGCTTGTGGCAGGTGTGTTGGCGGTGGCTTTATGGTGGGTGCTTCAAAACTTCACCACAAGACAGCCTGCACAAAATCCAGCCAACCCCATTCCAGTTACCACCCAGTCGCAGACTGTGGGCGGTGCATTATCATACCATCAAGTGGTGAATAATGCTGCCAACTCAGTGGTTAATATCTATACCACCCAAGTTATCCAAAATCCTTATATAAATGACCCTGTTTTTCAAAGGTTTCTTGAGTATTATGGCGGTCAAATACCAAAGCAAGAGCAAGGTGCATCTAGCTTAGGATCTGGCGTGATCGTATCCAAAGAAGGCTATGTGGTAACCAATGCTCATGTCGTGGATAAAGCCGATGAGGTTATCGTTGTGCTTAATGATGGCAGAAAAGCTAGAGCGGTCATGGTAGGGGCAGACGCTGAGACGGATTTGGCGGTGTTAAAAATAGAACTAGATGGCTTAGATCCGATTAAATTTCGCCAATCTGCCATCCAAGTAGGTGATGTTGCTTTAGCAATCGGCAATCCTTTTGGTGTGGGTCAGACCATCACCCAAGGCATTATCTCAGCGACAGGGCGTTCTGGTCTTGGTGTCACCACTTATGAGGACTTTATTCAGACTGATGCGGCAATCAATCCTGGCAACTCTGGCGGTGCTTTGGTTGATGCTAATGGTGATTTGGTTGGAATTAACACTGTCATATATTCTCGATCTGGTGGCTCGATGGGCATAGGTTTTGCAATTCCAAGTGGTATTGTTGAGCAGGTGATAAATTCAATTATCAAGACAGGTAAGGTAAGTCGTGGCTGGATTGGTGTGCAAATTGAGAACTTGCCAATTGACCCAACCAACCTAAACGTAACAACAGGGGCTAAAATCGCTCAAGTTTTCCAAGGTGGACCTGCCGATCATGCAGGGCTACGTGCAGGCGATGTTATTATTAGTATTGACAGTACAAAGATTGATAACGCTCACGCTTTAATGGGTGCTATCAGTAAGAAAACACCTAACTCCATCATGTCTGCACAGGTCATACGTAATGGTGAGCAAATGCTTGTCAAAATAAGACTTGGTGAAAGACCTGTAAGTCGATAATATCTACTGACCTGTCATTATATCCCACCCATAAAACTAAAAGCATACTGGTGGATTATAGCCATCACTGCACCACTTGATGATGATTTTAGCAAGGTAATCCACGCTTTTGGGTGGAGTGGCTTACCCTATGATGGATTACTTGGTTAAGCTATGTATTTGTGGGTTGTTGTATTTGGTTGAAGTGTTCAAAGACTCTTTCGCTAATAGCTATTGTCAAAAATTCTAAAGTTTTTGGTGAATTTTGTTGTAGGGTGTTTAAAACGTGGGTGGTTGCCATCGCATGACTGTTAGGCAGGCGAGTATAGTCATTTTGTGGAGCGATAATGATGGTATTTTCATTTAAATCTGTGCTCTTAAGCGTTTTTGTTGGATTTTTATGTAGTACATGCACATTGCCAGTAAACAGTATGCTTGTAGACAAATTAGACAGTAGTGATGATAGGCTGCCGTAGGTGGTCTGGTTTTCTTTGGCGGTGTTGGTAAAGGATAAATGCAGTGCTAAGGGAAAATCATCAAAGACGATAACGCTAGTGCCATTTACTTTAAGGTGGTTGGCAGGCTTGATCGTCCCGTGCGATAGCCCAAGCATATCACAAGCCATCGCCGCTGTAACCTTATCGTTCATGTGCTTGAGCAGTGATAAATCAAGCGGTTTTTGGTTTTTGATGTCGTCTGGCAAGCTGTCATAGTGAGCCAAAAACATCATAGGTAAGTCTTGTCCGTGTAAGAAATTGGTTATTTTTACATTATGCACTCGAAACGAAACATCGCCTCGATAAAGTAATTCTTGTAAAATAAAGGAGTTGTCAGTCATAGCTAAAAATCGTTGGTGTTTTTGGTTACTATACCAAAAAATTGCCCAATATGGCATAAAAAATATGCTAAAATGTCAATTGAGCTATTTTTAAAGTTGCTAATCTTAGGAATTTGCCAATGCATTATGATGATACCAATATTTTTGCTAAAATTTTATCTGGCGATATCCCAAGCCATACCGTCTATGAAGACGATAAAACGCTTGCTTTTATGGACGTTATGCCCCAAGCCAAAGGTCATGTACTTATTATCCCAAAATGCCAAGCGGTGGAGCTGACAGATTTGGCGTCCGAGTATGCTTGTGCTGTCTTTAAAACCGCCCAAAAAGTGATACAAGCCCAACGTAAAGCACTTGGCGTGGCAGGCGTGGTGCAAATGCAGCTAAACGGCAAAGACGCAGGGCAAAGCGTGTTTCATTATCATATGCACCTTATCCCTACCCATATCCATGAGCTTGGCAAGCATGAAAGCGTGATGGCAGACCAAGACGAGCTTGCTAAATTGGCAACTAAAATCCGTGCGTGTATTGTTGATTGATTTTAAGCTTATTTTTTTTTTATTGGTGTTTAACAAATCACAAAATCACTTTGATAGATACGGTATATCATATTTTAATCAATCTAGCCACCTTGCGAGTGATATTTTTGACACTTGCTTTACCGCCAAAGATTTTAAATAGCTATATTGACCATCTTGGCTAAATATGTAAATAACGTTGGTATCAATAGTGGTGTATTGGCAAAAATAATAAGCGCCTTTGAGGTGTGATTGGGGTTTAAATCTGGTAGCCGTTTTGGCGATTAATGCGTTCTTCTTGCAAGTGAGCATTTTTGAATTGCTAAAAGGTGAATTAAAAGCTTAATATCTGACGCTAAATAACTAAGCTTTGTGTGCCATTTTTATACAAAAATTTAGCAGGACTGCCACCAAGCTTTGCTTATATGAGATTATAACGTTGCCCATGAAAAGTGCGAGCGTTAAGTGATGCCGCCATTAGTAGATTATCTATGGATTTGGCAAAAAAAGCCTGCCGATACAGCAGTTAAGCTAAGAAGCTTTCATAAAATCGGTTTTAATTTCTTACTTTGGTAATAAAAAACGCACTAAAATAATAGTGCGTTTTTTATTGCCAATTTATTTATCTAATTTATTTATCTAAAACTTAACCCACAAACGCTCGCTCTACTACATAATCAGCAGGCACCCCCATGCGTGGTGAAACACTCAAGCCAAACTCGTCCAATATCGCACAAGTATCAGCATTCATCGCCATAGAGCCACAAATCATCACACGATCATCGTCTTTATTCATCGGTGGCAAACCAATATCATCAAAGAGTTTGCCTGATTTTAGTAGGTCAGTAATACGCCCTTGGTTTTTAAACTCTTCACGAGTTACGGTGGGGTAGTAGATGAATTTTTCACGCACCCATTCGCCAAAAATTTCATCGTTGGGTAGTTCATTTTCAAACATGTCACGATACGATAAATCTGCTACTTCACGCACACCATGCACTAAAATAACTTTATCAAAACGCTCGTACACTTCAGGATCTCGGCATAAAGATAAAAACGGTGCAAGCCCTGTGCCTGTGGCAAGCATATATAAGTGCTTACCCCCTGCCAAATCATCAAGTACGAGTGTGCCTGTGGGCTTTTTACTTACTAATAACTTATCACCCACTTGAATGTGCTGTAAACGAGATGTCAAAGGACCGTCTTGCACTTTGATAGAATAAAATTCAAGCTCTTCAGCGTAGTTGGGACTTGCGATAGAGTAAGCTCGCACCAAAGGCTTGCCGTCCACTTCAAGCCCAATCATGGCAAATTCTCCATTGCGAAATCGCAAGCTATCAGCTCGGGTGGTTTTGATGGTAAATAAGCGGTCGGTCCAGTGGTGGACGTAAGTTACAGTTTCATGGATAAATTTTGACATAGCAACTCTCAGTAAAAATAAAGTGGTTTAGTAATGATTGTAAATTTTGCGTATAATAGCAAGTTTATCGCCAAATATTATCACAAATTTGGAATATCAATTTTTAATTTTAGCATAAATGGTGCTTTATTACTATGCAAGCTATCCTTTCTGATCTGACCTTGCCCATCATCGGCTATCACCGTTCGCCTTTAAGTCAAAAATTTGGTACGCCACGTCAGCCAAATTTAGTGAATATCAAATCTGTCATTGAGTTTGTCGCTCCGTTTGATACGCCAGATGCATTTTTAGGCATTGAAAATTACAGCCATCTTTGGGTGCTGTGGCAGTTTCATCATAATAAAGCCCAGACGTATTTTCGCCCGCAAGTACGTCCACCACGATTAGGCGGTAATGATAAAATGGGCGTCTTTGCCACACGTTCCATGTATCGTCCTTCACAGATTGGCTTGTCGGTGGTGGCATTAAAAAGTGTACAAGTTATTGATCAAAAAGTAATTTTGCATATTGTTGGGGCGGATATGATAGATGGTACGCCCATCATAGATGTCAAGCCGTATCTGCCTTACAGTGATAGCTTGCCCCATGCCATCAGTATGATTGATAAACCAAGCATAAAGCAGGTGCAGATTGCAAAGCAGGCACAAATTCAGTTTGATGGGCTGTTACAGGTAAATGCCATCACCCAAGAAGACATTGATAGTGTTATAGGTCTAATCGCCCAAGACCCACGCCCAGCCTATCGCCAACACGAAACCGACATCGTCTCTACCATGCGATATAAGACGGTGGACGTGGATTTTATGATGAATAAATGTGGGGAGATGGTGGTGGGGAATATTAGGGTTATTAAATAACAGGGTGTTACATCATCATTTTTTTGAGATATAATAACGATACTTTTCACATAACTGGTAAGGAGATTTTATGAAAATTTTTAACATCAAAAAACTTGGTATGGCGGTTGCTATCGCAAGTGTGGCGTTAGTCGGTCAGACTGCATGGGCTTATGATTGTGTGCAACCGCAGGTTAGTGGGTATGAGTATGTAGGTTGCCTAGAAGAAGGTTTGGCGTTAGTTAAACAAAACGACAAATGGGGTTTTATTGATAAAACAGGTAAAATAGTTATTCCATTGCAGTATGATTGGATTGTTGGTTTTTCAGAAGGTTTGGCAAAAGTTATACAAAACGACAAAGATGGTTATATTGGTAAATATGGTTTTATTGATAAAACAGGAAAAGTAGTTATTCCATTGCGGTATGATTTTGCTGAGGGTTTTTCAGAAGGTTTGGCGTTAGTTAAACAAAACGACAAATGGGGTTTTATTGATAAAACAGGTAAAGTTATTGCTCCTTCGCAGTATGATTTTGCTTGGGATTTTTCAGAAGGTTTGGCGTCAGTGAAACAAAACGGCAAATATGGTTTTATTGATAAAACAGGTAAAGTTATTATTCCTTTGCAGTATGATTATGCTTCGTCTTTTTCAGAAGGTTTGGCGTCAGTGAAACAAAACGGCAAATATGGTTTTATTGATAAAACAGGAAAAGTAGTTATTCCATTGCAGTATGATGATGCTTGGTATTTTTCAGAAGGTTTGGCGTCAGTGAAACAAAACGGCAAATATGGTTTTATTGATAAAACAGGAAAAGTAGTTATTCCATTGCAGTATGATGATGCTTGGTATTTTTCAGAAGGTTTGGCAAAAGTTGAACAAAACGGCAAATATGGTTTTATTGATAAAACAGGAAAAGTAGTTATTCCTTTGCAGTATGATGATGCTTGGAGTTTTTCAGAAGGTTTGGCAATAGTTGAACAAAACGGCAAATGGGGTGTTATTGACAAACAAGGACGACGAATTCAATAAAAATAACCGCATCTTAAACCTAGTAAAATCCTGCTTAAAATAAGTGGGATTTTTTATTTGATGGTCTAAATTTTTAGCGATAAAATTCTGCTGATTTTGGTATAAAACAAATGTATCAGACAGAGAAATTTGCTATAATAGTCGGTTTAGTCATTTGTAATTTAAGGTATCATCATGGAAATCGCCCCATATCAAGAACAAATCAAAGACCTACACGCTCGTGGCAAAGAGCTTTGGGGGTATCTTTGACGTTGATGGCAAAAAAGAACGACTAGAAGAAGTTAATTTGGAGCTTGAAAATCCAGAGCTGTGGAATGACCCTGATAAAGCCACTAAGATTAGTAAAGAAAAATCTGTCCTAGATGGCGTTATCAGCGTTATTGAAGGCTTAGATGCCAGTCTTGAAGATGCTGCTGCCATGCTTGAGCTTGCAGTAGAAGCTGATGATGAGAGCTTGCTTAGTGATGTGCAAGCTGAGCTTGATGCAGCGACAGCTAAAGTTGAAGATTTAGAGTTTAAGCGAATGTTTAGCGGTGAGATGGATGCTAATAACTGCTATTTAGACATACAAGCAGGCTCAGGCGGTACAGAAGCCCAAGACTGGTCAGAAATGCTGCTTAGAATGTATTTACGTTGGGCGGAGAGTAAGGGCTTTAAAGCAGATGTGGTGGAAATCTCTGATGGCAGCGTGGCAGGCATTAAGTCAGCAACGATAGCCATCAAGGGCGATTATGCTTTTGGCTGGCTACGCACTGAGATTGGCGTACATCGTTTGGTGCGTAAATCACCATTTGACAGTAACAATGGTCGCCATACGTCATTTGCTGCCGTGTTTGTGTCGCCTGAGATTGATGATAATGTGCAGATTGATATTAACCCAAGCGACTTGCGAGTAGACACCTATCGCTCAAGTGGGGCAGGCGGTCAGCATGTGAACACCACCGATTCTGCGGTGCGAATTACCCATATTCCAACCAATACGGTGGTGGCGTGCCAAAACGAGCGTAGCCAAATCAAGAACCGTGAAACGGCGATGAAAATGCTCCGCGCTAAACTTTACGAGCTTGAAATGCAAAAACGCATGGAAAAACAGCAAGCCCTAGAAGACAGCAAATCCGACATCGGTTGGGGGTCGCAAATCCGCTCTTATGTGCTTGATGACGCGCGTATTAAAGACTTACGCACAGGCGTTGAAACGAGTAACACTCAGGCAGTGCTTGATGGAGATTTGGATAAATTCATCGAAGCGAGCTTGAAAGCAGGGCTATGATTTGACCCAAAAATAAAAAGATAGCAAAAAAATGCTGTCTTTTTATTAACATTACCTATTCACAACTTGCTTGGTGGCGTTGATTTTTTGGTCGGCGTAATCCACCACGTCTTTGATGGCGAGCTTTTGAATGGCGGAAATCAAGGTTTGCATATAATCAAAATCAATTTGGTTGTTTTGGGCGATAGGGAAAAACGCAGTATCATTTTGAATTTTTTTTATTACTAATACTGTTTCCCCAAGAATATTTATTTTGTAAGCCTTTTTCTATACAAGTTATCATAAAAAATTGATTTAATTTGGTTGTTTTTTCACTTTCTTTTAAATACAAGCAAAGATTGTGGCTATCATTGGAATAAAAATCCGCTTCTTGATAGGTTAAAACAAAAATTTTGCCGCCAATAAAAATACAATTCCCTTCATCAATATATTTTTCATTATATGAAATATAGCTACTAACAGCATTATTTTCTCTGCTGGCTGATAAATAAGGGGTGCTGCCGCTATTTGGTTTAATATCTTTTGATAATATATTAAAAGTATTTTTCACATTAAAAATATCTACCAATTTAAACTCTCCCCATACCACATTTTCCAAGCGTTTAATCGCTAATTTTTCATCATTTGTTATTTCTTAATTGGGCGTGAATTGCTCCAATTTGACTAACTGAAATACAACCTTCTTTGTTTGGTTCGCTTGATAATTTTGTAACATATCCTTGAACTCCATAATTTGTTTGAGTTCTCCCTATAAATTCATAAGCATCTGTATCTTTTTTTTACAAAATCCATTTTTCCAGCATCGTATCCTTTTGAAGTTTTAATTTCAAACAAATCCCCAATCCTAAACTCTCCCCACTTAACCGCTTTTAATTGCTCGGCTTTGATTTTGATGATTTTTTGTTCTAGTTCGTGTGGCGATAAAATGCTATTTTTGGCATCAATAAGCATTTCATTCATGGCAGCAACCAATAATCTTGCTGATCCTGTGGCAAAATCCCAAACATAGCTGTCTTTATTGACACAAGCCAAGCGAGCCAGTAAAGTAGCGACATAGGCAGGGGTCAAGACAACGTCATTTGATTTGTTTTGGGCGAAGCCAAGCCATGAATACATTTCGTTAAATAATTTGCCTGTAAAATCAGTGGTTAAGCCAATTTTATAATAAATGCCCAAATCATCAACGATTTTACAAAACACACGTTTTAATTGTGTTTCGCCATTTATTACTTTATTGATGTTGTCGTTGGTGATGGTATTTTGTAGTGTGCGAACGATTAAGTCTTTTTTGTCGGTGGGAATTTGTTTTTCTTTTAAAAAGGCGTTAATTTTTCGCATTAGAATGTCGCCATCTCGTCCGCCTTCTTCGTTTGATGATTTTAAATCCGATTTTTCAAGAGGAAAGACTCTGCCAGCCACACCAATGGTTGCAATAATACTGGCAGCCACTAAATAAACTCGGTCATTTTTGCCCAGACCTTTTCGTTTTGGTAAATGTCGTTATTGAGTTTGACAAGGCTTATGTCAATTTCTTTTTCACGTTTTTGTTTAATACGCTCAAGTTCTTCATCAGATAAACTTAAATTTTTAACTTTATTGATAAAATCATAAAGATGATTTTTGGATAAAAAAGATAAATCACTAAATTCATCAATCTTTTGCCCAATGCCCAAATTGGATTTAGAAACATAATAAACGCCAATTTGCGGATAAATTTTGCCATTTTCGTCTTTGTGTCCTGTGATGCCGATGGCGATGATGTCAGCATAGGCGGTATGGTGCAAAATAGCATTGGCATAATGCACTGCACCATTAACCGCATAGCCATTGATATTTTTAAAAATAGGTTCGTTTTTGGCGTTGCGGTTTTCTACATTGCCATTGCTGTCTAATTTAACCAGTTTGTCTTTATAGCCTTTATATTCAATCAAAATGGGGTAAAATTGACCATTGATAGGGTCTTGTAGCAATAACTTAGCATCAGGGCGATTTGCCCCACGCCACCATTTTTTGAAAAATATTCTTTTAGGGTGTTGTCGCTGTCGTCATTTAGGTGTTCTTGCTCCAATCTATAATCCAGTTGGTAGGATTTAAGCTCCTGATTGAAAAAATCGGCGATATTGGGTTCTATAGATTAAGCTTTTGACATAATAAACGCACCTAATAAAAAAATGTGTTGCTTTGGCATTTTTTGACTATGCTGTCTATGGCTTTTTGATTTTATACTTTATTTTTGCCAAAATTATGCTACAATCATATCAGCATTTTGCTAAATTTTTTATACTTAAATAATGGAGTAATTTATGAGTATTGACCGTATTCGCCACGCAGGTTTGCGTGATAAGGTTATGAGTGCTGAGCAAGCAGCTGAGTTTGTCAAAGATAATATGCTTGTGGGTATGACAGGCTTTACAGGAGCAGGCTATCCAAAAGCTATCCCTACCGCCATTGCTAATAAGGCTAAAGATGAACACGCTAAGGGTAATAGCTTTGGTATTCGCATGGTAACAGGTGCATCTACTGCTCCTGAGTGTGATGGTGTGCTAGCTGAAGCGAATGCGATTAAATTTCGCTCACCGTTCCAATCTGACCCAACTTTACGTAATAACATCAATGCAGGCAACACCCAGTACCAAGACATGCACCTATCGCATGTAGAGCAGCAAATGCGTCAAGGCTTTTATGGTGATGTGGATCTAGCTATCGTAGAGGCGTCAGGCATTACCGAAGACGGTAAGATTATCCCTGCTATGGGTATCGGACACGCTGCCGAAGCCATCAGAGCTGCTAAGAAAGTTATCATTGAAGTCAATGCCAGTCAGAATGCAGGGCTTGAGGGTATGCACGATGTCTATACTGACGTAGGTCTGCCACCGCATCGTAAGCCCATTCCAATCATCGGTTCATTTGACCGTATCGGCACGCCTTACCTTGAGTGTGATTTAGATAAGATCGAAGCGATTGTACTAACTGATGCTAATGACCGTAATTCTAAGTTTGCTGAGCCTGATGATGTGTCTAAGCGTATCGCTGCTCAAATTATTGATTTTCTTGATCATGAAGTAAAAGCAGGGCGTTTACCAAAAAGCCTATTACCGCTACAATCAGGTGTAGGTAATGTTGCCAATGCTGTGTTGGCAGGCCTGCTTGATGCACCGTTTGATGATTTGACAGGTTATACCGAAGTATTGCAAGATGGTATGCTTGATCTAATTATCGCAGGTAAGATGAAGACTGCATCGGCGACCGCCTTATCATTTAGCCCAGATGCATTGCAACGCTTTAACGACAATATTGAGTTTTTGCGTGATAAAATTATCTTACGCCCAATGGAGTTAACCAATAACCCAGAAGTGGTACGCCGTCTGGGAGTTATCGGCATTAATGCTATGATTGAGGCAGACATCTACGGTAATGTGAACTCAACGCACATCATGGGTACTAAGATGATGAACGGTATCGGTGGCTCAGGCGACTTTACTCGTAATGGCTTCTTCTCGATGTTTGTTAGCCCATCGACCGCTAAAGGCGGTGCGATTTCAGCTATCGTGCCGATGGTATCACACCATGACCACACCGAGCATGATGTAATGTTTGTCATTACCGAACAAGGTATGGCGGACTTGCGTGGTAAATCACCAACAGAACGTGCCAAGCTTATCATTAATAACTGCTCGCACCCTGATTATCGTGATATGCTGCAAGACTACTATGACCGTGCTTCTCACGCAGGTGGACTACACACTCCGCATATCCTGCTAGAAGCACTATCATGGCACCAACGTTTTGTAGAAACAGGTGATATGCGTATTAAATAGTAGCATTTGACTTTCTTTTAAATCCGTCCATGAGTTATGGACGGATTTTTCATGTTTATAAAGCAAATAATTTATCGCACTTGACTTATGGGAGTGACATCCGTGTAGATACGAATAGTAATGGAAGGGGTTGAAAACAATTTGTACTATTTTTGAAAAAAACAGTAAATTTTATTTGACAACTACCAAAAATCATATATAATACGCACCACAAGCACACAATGTGTGGTTGCCTAAGTAATTAGAAAAACTTAGGGCGGTTAGCTCAGTTGGTAGAGCGTCTGCCTTACAAGCAGAGGGTCAGCGGTTCAAGTCCGTTACCGCCCACCATTATGTCATTAGACATAAACCGCACGCAGCGGTAGTTCAGTTGGTTAGAATACCGGCCTGTCACGCCGGGGGTCGCGGGTTCGAGTCCCGTCCGCTGCGCCATTATTTTCTAGTTTATTTGGGCGGTTAGCTCAGTTGGTAGAGCGTCTGCCTTACAAGCAGAGGGTCAGCGGTTCAAGTCCGTTACCGCCCACCATTATGTCATTAGACATAAACCGCACGCAGCGGTAGTTCAGTTGGTTAGAATACCGGCCTGTCACGCCGGGGGTCGCGGGTTCGAGTCCCGTCCGCTGCGCCATTATTTTGAAAATCCCAAGTTATCTGACTTGGGATTTTTTGTTTTATTTGTCCACACTAATTATTGTTTAACTTGAATTGCAAGTATTACTTGCAACAAAACAAGTTCTGTCCTTATGGTTTAATATTGGTAATTGACAGAAAAACTTGCAAAATACACTTGCAAATATTTTATAATTTTTCTACAATGCTTGAATTACGTTATATCGCCAATGATGAGCTATTGATGGATAAAGATATTATGAATGGTGAGCAAGGCATTCGTCTCAAAAAACTCCGTAAACAAGCAGGATTATCTGCCGAACAGCTTGCCAAGCTCTTAAGTGAGAGTGGTACGCCTGTAAGCCGTGGTGCTATTGCAAACTGGGAATGCGGCAAAAATGGCATTGCCCATAATAAGCTGCCCATCCTTGCTCGTTTACTAAACACCACCGAAGCTTATTTATTGGGTTATGAAGCAAAGGTTAATCAATCACCAACCAATCAATCACCCACTATAAATTATACACCCCAAAAGACGAAAACCAAGATGGATCAAGCCATGTCAACTTCTGATAAATCCACCATAAAGCCTTTGACTAAATCAACAAAACTATCCAACGTTTGTTATGATATTCGTGGCGAACTATTACAAACTGCCAATCGTATGGAAGCAGAAGGGTACCGAATTTTAAAGCTAAATATCGGTAATCCAGAGCCTTTTGGTTTGTTACCACCAAACGAGATTGTGCGTGATGTGGCAATGCACCTTGGAGAGTCTAGCGGATATTCGGACTCTCGTGGGGTTTTCTCCGCTCGCAAGGCAATTTTACAGTACTATCAAGCTAAGGGGCTGCTGACCGCCACAGATGTCAATGATGTATTCATCGGTAATGGCGTAAGCGAGCTTATCGTAATGACCATGCAGGCAATGCTAAACGATGGTGATGAAGTGTTAATCCCCATGCCAGATTATCCATTATGGACGGCAGCAACAAATTTAGCAGGCGGAACTGCTGTGCATTATCGCTGTGTCGAAGAGAACGACTGGCAGCCAGACTTAGCTGACATAGAACAAAAAATCACGCCACGCACTAAGGCAATCGTTGTTATTAACCCAAACAACCCAACAGGGGCATTATATTCTGAAGATATGCTTTATGCTATTACCGACTTGGCAGAAAAATACGGCTTAGTGGTGATGGCAGATGAGATTTATGATCGTATTTTATATGACGGTGCGATACATAAGCCGCTGTGCACCATCTCAGACAAGGTACTGGTGCTGACGTTTAATGGGCTTTCTAAGTCGCATCGTATCGCAGGCTATCGCTCTGGTTGGCTGATGATCTCTGGTAAAAAAGACCATGCCGCTGATTTCATCGAAGGTTTAGTCATGTTAGCAAGCATGCGACTGTGTGCTAATGTGCCAGCTCAGCACGCCATTCAGACGGCAATGGGTGGTTACCAGTCAATGCAAGATCTAACAGCACCGACAGGTAGACTCTGTAAGCAAAGAGACTTGGCGGTCAGCCGCCTAAATGCCATCAAAGGCATAAGCTGCACTGTACCTAAGGGTGCGTTTTACTGCTTTGCTAAGATTGATCGTAATGTATATCCCATTGACAATGATATGCAGTTTATGATGGATTTATTGCTTGAAGAGCAGGTGTTAATCGTGCAAGGCACAGGGTTCAACTGGGATTTGCCCGATCATTTTAGAATTGTGTTCTTGCCGAATCTTATTGATTTAGCAGATGCGATGGACAGGTTGGATCGGTTTTTTGCTAAGAAACGACGTGAGTTTGGTACTGACTAAGCGTGTATTAGGCCTTTAATGTGGGTTTGTCATTGATTTGGGGTTTTTTCTTGACGATGGCAAGTCAAGCCGTCCAAAATTTTACAAAATCAAAGGTCTTATTGGTTAAGGACGGCTTGATGGATATAAAGTGAATATGTTTATTTTATATTATCTTTGGGTGTCAGTGTTTCTACCAGCTCTTCATAACGCACTGTATCGCTAACTGTGTGGGTTGATGTTTCGGTGCGTTTTTCAAGACTGATTTCTTCAGCAACAAATGTTTCTTTATGCACTTTGACTACATCTTTTGATAATAAAACTTCAACAGGCTCATGCCCAATCTCCGTGCCATTGATAAATACGCCAGTTGAAGTTGTTATATCAACCATTTGCACTTCACCTGCGTTTGCAGTCTTATCGCTAAGAACGCGAATAACTAAATATTCTTCTTTTAATTCTACTGGGACATTAACCACTTTTGTGCGAGTTTCTTTTTGAAGCGTAACTTTGCCAGATTGTACTTTTTCAACATCAACATTTAAACGCTCTTCTAATAACTCAATGGTATTATGGTTCATAACAACTCCTAATTTATTTGATTAAATATGAAAAAGCCAGAGCAAGCCCTGACTTTTTAGAAGAAAGATACTGATTATAAACCACGTGCTTTACGTACGTCATCAGCAGTAATGCCTTCATAATTTACTACAGAACCATTTTTGTCAACGATGTTACCTAGATCATCAACATTTAATTCTTCACGCTTGATTGTCTCAAGGATGGTTTCGGTATGTGAGTGTGATGTCTTACCAAGAGAGACTTCTTCGGTAACGTAAGTTTCTTTTGATACATTTACTCGATCAGCTTCAAGTTGAACGCTAACAGTTGCTCCAGCATCATCGCCGATTTGACGATCAGTTAGACGATTAACAGCAGTACGCTCAATGTGGGCTTTTTCTTCTTCAAGCTCAACTTGCACTTCACGCTCTTCAGTTACGACATGCTTACCAATGCTCGCTACGCCAGCAACGATACGATCCTTGTTCACGCTTAGGCGTTCTTCTAAAAGCTCTAGCGTATTTGGAGCAGCGTAATGATTTTCAGTTAGATCAAGACGTGATTCAGCTGGTAGTGTTTCGCCAGCGAATACATCACGGTCTTTACGATGTTGCTCAGTATAAGTATAAGCATAGTCGTTATCGTAAGTTTCCATTGCTTCAACTTGGTCTTTAGTTAGGCTGTCAAAGTACACTTCGTCACCAACAATGCGAGATAGACCAACTGGTACAATCACTTCTTTTGATGTGAACCAGCCACCAGCGTCAACAATAAGATAACGTACACGACCTGTTTCAGATTCAACTAGGGCATCAACTACTTTACCAATCTTTTCACCACCGATACCATAGGCGGTTTTGTCTGCTGGGTTGTAGTAATCATTACCTAAAACTTCTCTTTGGGTAGCTTCGATATCTTGTAAACGTACTAGACGACTCATAATTTATTCCTTTTAATTGGGATTTAGCCTATATATAGGCACAAGTCATTTGTTCAACTTGTAAATCCATTATACAGTTTGCCATGCTCATGTCAAAGGGCTTAAGGTGTGATTGTGAATGCTTTTTGTTCACTTTTTGTATAGCTGTGTATTTATTTGTAAATAAAATGTATAAATTTTAAAAATCAGATAATATTGAGTAATAAAAAGTATACAATTAAATTGAAAAACTTAAATAATATTCAAAAAAGCTTGCCTTAAATTTATGGTTTAAGGCAAGCTTTAGCAGTAGTGACAGCTTAGACTAAAATTGCTCAAATAGCTGATTTAACGCTTCGCTTATGGTGGGGTGCGTGAAAATTTGATTTTTAAAATAATCTGCCTTAATACCGTGATCCATCGCAAGTTTAAATAGATTGATGATTTCATGGCTTTGGGCACAAAATAGCGTTACGCCTAAAATCTCTCGAGTATCAGCATCAATTACTGCTTTTAGAATGCCTTTTTCTTGTTTTAAGATTTTGGCTTTGACGATACTGCTTGCAGGCAGGCTTGCTACCAGATAGTTTTTACCACTTTCTTTGGCTTGCTTTTCGCTCATGCCGATGTGCGACAGCGGTGGTGTAACAAAGACGCTGGTTGGGAAGATGCTACGATCTGCGGTTGAGCGGGTGCCATCACCAAAAAGATGATTGGCGACAATGCGATAATCGTCAAGCGATATATAAGTAAACTGTGGACTACCTGCGACATCGCCCAATGCCCAAATATGATCACTGGCTTTAAGCGTATCATCACAGCTGATATAGCCCCTATCTGTCAGGGTAACGCTGGTATTTTCTAGCTGCAAATCTTTTGTGTTCGGACGTCTGCCGACAGCTAATAGCACTGCATCAGCATTAAATGTACCATTATTGGTAATAACTTCGGTATATTCTTCGTGCTCAATAAAACGTTGTAAATCAGTGCTTAAAAGCAGCTTTATTCCTTGCTCTTGCAGTAGCTCAAGCATTACATCACGCACATCATCATCGTTATTCATAAGAATATTGGGCGCATTTTCAATAATCGTAACTTTACTGCCAAATTGGCGATACATAAAAGCAAACTCAAGTGCGATAAATCCACCGCCAATAATCACTAAGTGATCTGGTGCATGTTCACGTTTATCGCTTAGATAAAGTAGTGATGTGCTGTCGTGAACGTGTTTACTATCTATCCCTTCAATAGGCAGTGTGCTTGGCGTTGCACCTGTATTAATAAAGATTCGCTCGGCGGTGATGGTATCGCCATTAGAAAGCTTTACGGTGTTATCATCTATAAAGCTTGCTGAAGCGGTGATGACCTGAACGTAAGAAAGCTCATCTAGCTTTTGGTAATTGGCTTGACGCAGTTTATCAATAAGTATGTTCTTTTCTTTCATGGCATCAGAAAAGCCCGAACGATAGCCAGCATAGATGAGTTTTTTTGAAGGAATACAGCCAATGTTAATGCAGGTACCGCCATACATTTTTGGCGATTTCTCAACAACGATGGTTTCTTCGCCATGCTTGTCAAAAAGAGCGGCTAGAGTTTTACCTGCTTTACCAAAGCCGATAATAAGATTTTTTGTTTTAATAGTCATATGATATCCTTAGGATACTTGCGGGTGTAAAGCGATTGTCACACGGTTTGCTGTGAGATGTTAAATAGTGTACCAAAAATTTAGGCATTTAGGCAAATATCTTGTTTATGAGCATGGGCATTAAAAAATTGCTTATGCTTTTGTTCATATACTTTTGTATCATTACATATTGTAATGATACAACCAACAAACTTTAATTAAAAAAGTGGTATGTTTTGTGTCTTTTTTTGTTAAGATATGAAAGATAGACCTAGCTGATCTTAATTAAGTATAAACCAAGTATAAACATGGAGTGAATATGCCGCATATTAAACCACAAAATCCAAAATTTAATCATACTAAGTACCGGCCATTTGCTTTTGCTCCTAATCTATCAGATCGCACTTGGTGTGATAAACGCATACAAAAAGCACCGATTTGGGCAAGCGTTGATTTGCGTGATGGTAATCAGGCGTTGATTGATCCGATGAATATTGAGCAAAAATTAGCGTTTTTTAAATTACTGGTAGAAGTGGGCTTTAAGGAGATTGAGATTGGCTTTCCTTCTGCTTCACAAGTGGAATTTGACTTCACCAGGCGATTGATAGAAGAAGGTTTAGTGCCTAATGATGTCACGTTACAAGTCTTAGTGCAGGCTCGTGAGCATCTAATTGAGCGAACCTTTGAGAGCTTGGTCGGGGTTAAGCGTGCTATCGTGCATGTTTATAACAGCACCTCTAAAGTGCAACGTGAAAAAGTATATCAGCTTGACCGTCAAGGCATTAAAGACATCGCCATCAATGGTGCTACTTTATTAAAAGACATTGCCAAAAAGTACCCAGATACGGAGTGGGTTTTTGAGTATTCACCAGAAAGCTTTAGTCAAACTGAGACCGATTATGCAGTAGAAGTGTGCCAAGCGGTATGCGACGTATGGGAACCTCACAATGGTCAAAAAGTTATCTTAAATCTACCTGCGACCGTTGAAGCAAGTACGCCTAATCTGTACGCTGATCAAATTGAGTATTTTTGCCGTCATTTGCCTAGCCGAAAAGATGTCATCATCAGTCTACATACGCATAATGATCGTGGCTGTGGCGTGGCAGCAGCTGAGCTTGGCGTGATGGCAGGTGCAGACCGTGTTGAAGGAACCTTGCTTGGAAATGGTGAGCGTACAGGTAACATGGATATTTTGGTGATGGCAATGAATCTGTACACGCAAGGCGTCGATCCTGAGCTTGATTTTTCTCAAGTCAGTAAGATTGTCCAAGTGGTCAGCGAGTGTAATAATCTGCCTGTACATCCTCGCCATCCTTATGTCGGTGAGCTTGTGTTTACAGCCTTTAGCGGCTCGCACCAAGATGCTATCAAAAAATCACTAGACTTTAATGAAAAGCACCGTGATACAGACCATCATTGGGATGTGGCTTATTTGCCAATTGATCCTATGCATATTGGGCGTGGTTACCAAGATGTGGTACGAATTAACAGCCAATCTGGTAAGGGCGGTGCAGCATACATTTTACAACGTCACTATGGATTTGATTTGCCACGCTGGACACAAATTGACTTTGCAAAAGTGGTTCAAAACGAAGCTGAAACGCTTGCTCGTGAGTTAAAAACACAGGAGCTGCTGGATATATTTACCAGAACATATCTTGAGCAAAACACCTTTATATTAAGTGATTATAACATCGCTAATAAAGGTAGCTTGGTCACTTTCCAAGGGCAAATTGCAACGCCAACAGAAGTTTTAGAAGTGATCGGTTCTGGTAATGGTGCGTTGTCTGCATTTATTGATGGATTGGTAAAATCAATAGGTAGGCAGATTCATGTAACCAACTATGCTGAGCATGCCATTAACAAAGCGACCGCAGACAGCGACAATCAAACCAACAGCAGTGCGGTAGCTTATATCCAGCTTGCCATTGATGGCAAGATTTATTCTGGTATCGGCACATGTCACAGTACAGTGTCTGCCATGCTAAAAGGTACGCTGTCTGCCCTATCGCAAGGCTTTAAATAACCGACAAACAAAAACCCCTGACAAGTTTAGGGGTTTTTTGTAAAAGGAAAGTTGCCATAATTAGACAATTGGCTTTTTGCGATAAAATAAAATACCGGGGATGGATAAACCAAGCACTAAAGCACTGATAACGAAAATTGCACTAAAAAAGTGACTCATCATCACAACAAACAGTTCCATGCTAAAGCCGAAGTAACCAATCTGCACCATACTAACCATAGCTTTATAGGCGGCAATGCCCGGCATTAAACAGATAATGCTAGGCACAATTAGTGCCTTTGGTGGTAGTTTGAATTTTTGGGCGAGATGTACGCCAAGAAAGCTTGCAAACATCGCACCAAAAAACGTCGCCACTGCTAAATGCACACCAAAAGACATCATCAATGATTTGGCACCAAACCCTAATGCTGTCATAACTAGGCAGTGGGGGATATACCGACTTGGTAAGGTGAACATTAAGCACCAACCTAGGGTGATGATGCATGAGAGTAAAATATCAGAAAGTAGCCACATGGTTATCCACTATGTTAGACCCCAGTGGGGAATGCGTAATAAAATTAAGGCAAAAACAATGCCGACACATGCTGATAACGTGAGCATGGTAGCAAACATCCAACGACCGACGCCCATATTGATATAGCCTTTTAAAATATCAGACAGGGCGTTAATAATAGGAAAGCCTGGCACAAGCAAAAGAACGCTTGCTGCTACGGCAATGTCAGCATTTTGACCTAATCTTAAAAAGTATGCCGATGCTCCAAGCAAGGTTGCGATAAAAGCGGTGATGATAACCACAACAAAAGGGTTAAAATGGTGAGTGGATAGATAAATACGAGTACGCATGGCACAAAACCCTGCCAGCAGTGTGATGGCTGCAACCACAAGACTGCCACCGTTTAAGTATGCAAAGCTTGCACAAGACAGCCCTACAGCTAATGCAGTTAGGGTGGTTGGGTAGCTTGTCTTTTGGATGGCGTCAAACTTCGCTTCAATCACACTCACTAGGTGATCACGGTCTATGGCAGACTCAGCAAACAGTACGATTTGTTGAATCTGAACTAGGATGCTAACGTTAATACCTTGATGGACGGTGTTTCTGGCGGTGGTGATACACCTGCCATCGTAAAGTGTGGTAAGTGTTACGGCATTAAATGATAAGGCACACTCAACCCCGCTTACACCAAGAGCAATGCCAAGCCGTCTGGTAAGATCAACCACCACCGCCGATTCGCCACCATATTGCATAAATAGCAAAGCAGAGCGTACACATAATCTGGTGATGCGTTGCTGCTGTTGTCGAGATAGGCGTGATGGTTTGGGTATATATATTTGTGGTGAAATCATAGGATAGATTTTAGCGTAATTTTATGGTTTTTTCATTAAAACTTGGCAATTTTTATTCTAAGCAAATTAGCGGTGACCTATAACCATAAATTTATCGCAAATAAAATTAAATTTATACGACTATCTGTCAAAAATTAGTTTTTATTGATGATGAACCGTGCTATAATTAATTTTAACATTCATAGCATATAAGGAAATTATCATGAGCCTTGCAACGACAGATGGTAAATTATGGCTAGATGGCAAGTTGATCAACCAGCCTGATGCCAAAATCCATGTACTTACCCACAGTTTGCATTATGGATTATCGGTGTTTGAAGGTGTGCGTGCTTACGAAACGCCAGACGGACGTACGGCGATTTTCCGTCTAGAAGAACACACCGAGCGACTGTTAAATTCTGCAAAAATTTTCCAATTAAAAGTACCTTATGACCACAAAACGCTTGCCCAAGCCCAAAAAGACGTGGTGCGTGAAAATGGCTTGGCGAGTGCTTATATTCGTCCGCTGATCTGGGTAGGCTCTGAAAAATTGGGCATCGCTGCCAAAGATAATACCATTCATGCAGCGATTGCAGCATGGCATTGGGGTGCTTATCTTGGCGAAGATGGCATCAAAAATGGTATCCGTGCCAAGACATCAAGCTATACCCACCATCATCCAAACGTCACCATGTGTAAGGCAAAAGCCGCCGCTAACTACCCTGTGTCCATCCTATCTAACCAAGAGGCGACCCGTTCAGGTTACGATGAAGCCATATTGATGGACCCACAAGGCTATGTTTGCCAAGGTTCAGGCGAAAACTTGTTCTTGGTGAAAAATGGTGAACTGCATACGCCAGATTTAGCAGGCGGGGCGTTAGATGGTATTACACGTCGTACTATTATTGAGTTTGCCCATGACTTAGGCATTAAAGTTATCGAACGCCGTATTACTCGTGATGAGTTTTATTTGGCCGATGAAATCTTTATGACAGGAACAGCAGCAGAAGTTACACCAATCCGTGAATATGATGATCGCACCATTGGTAACGGTGGGCGTGGTGAAATCACCGAAAAATTACAAAGCTTATATTTTGATGTCGTGCAAGGTCGTAACGACAAATATAAGCATTGGCTATCTTTTGTAGACGAATAATAACTAAGTGATAACAAAATCCCCCAACATTTGGGGGATTTTGATTTTAAGCCATTTTGATTTTAGGCTATGATAATCTATAAATGAAAAATGACGTTTGGGATGTCACAGCCGTAATTTACCAAGCTAATAAGCTGCTAAAAGGACGTACTTTAAGTATCGTATATTTTAAACGCTGTATTTATCCTTGTTAAGTAAGGCGATACTTATGATTATAAAGTTTTTGAGATGTACTATCATTATTACTGATGAAGCGATTGATGACGGTAATGCCTAAAATTAAAGCGAAAAATAGTGCTAAAATATGCTAAGATAAGCAACATTTAAACTATCTTGGAAAATAATATGACAATTTTAGATCCAAATTGGCAATCTGATGCACTTGATCCTACGCTTGGGGTTTTTGAGCAGACTTTGGCAGTGCGTGGTGGATATCATCGCACAGATGAGGGTGAGCACGGCGAAGCGATTTTTACCACCAGTTCCTACGTCTACCAAAGTGCTAAAGATGCCGCTGATCATTTTAATGGCAATAAAAAGGGTAATGTTTATAGTAGGCACACCAATCCAACTGTACGAGCGTTTGAGAGACGTTTGGCATTATTAGAAAATGGCGAACGATGTGTCGCTACCGCAAGTGGTATGGGGGCGATTTTAACTATGTGCTTAGCTTATCTAAAAGCAGGTGATCACATGCTTTGTGCTAAGCAGTTGTTTGGCTCATCGGTGGCTTTATTTGATACATATTTTAAGTCGTTAGGGGTAGAGATTGACTATGTAGACTGCTTTGATAATGCCGCTTGGGAGCGTGCGATTAAGCCAAATACTAAGGTTTTATATTGTGAAAGCCCATCAAACCCTTTGGCACAAATCGCTGATCTTAAGTTTTTAGCAACCCTTGCTCATCATCATGATGCACTGTTCATCGTGGATAATTGCTTTGCCACACCAGCCCTCCAAAAACCGCTAGATTTAGGGGCAGATGTGGTGATTCATTCGGCAAGTAAATACATTGATGGACAAGGGCGTGTGCTTGGTGGGGCTTTGGTTGGTCGTGATGATCTGATGGAGAAGGCTTTCACAGTTGTACGCACAGGTGGCATTAGTCTATCGCCTTTTAATGCATGGGTGCTATTAAAGGGGCTTGAGACCTTATCTATCCGCATGAAAGCACACTGTGAGAATGCCAATAAAGTTGCTCAATTTCTACAAAGCCACCCTAAAGTGAGACAGGTGCATTTTTCGGGTTTGCCAGCACACCCATCGCATGATGTCGCTAAACGCCAACATACTGCCCTAAAAGACGTAAATGGCGGGGCGTTCGGTGCGATTATTGGCTTTGAGGTGGCAAGTCAAGAGGAGGCGTGGCACGTCATTGATAGCACCCGTGTGATTTCTATTACCAATAACTTGGGCGATGCCAAAAGTACCATCACGCATCCTGCAACAACAACGCATTTTCGTATGACTGCTGAGGCACGAGCTGAGGCTGGTGTAAAAGACGGCTTGATCCGACTATCGGTAGGGCTTGAGGATGTGAATGATATTATTGATGATCTAAAACGTGGGCTTGATAATTTAAATTGATAAAAAAATTGCCAATCAGCAAGGTGGCTTTATACTTAAAATGACAGCCAATATGCCAACTTTACTGATATTGTCATCTTCAAGATGATCGGCGTTATTTAGTGTATGCTGTGATTTTTAATCAAGCGTGCATCCACATAAAGCTGACAAGCGATAATACTGCTATGAGTTTACTTTCTAATTTTTTTAAAACGACGCCTAAGAACGATTCTATTGCTAATATCATCAAAAAAGAACAATCCGATACGCAAGCAGATTTATCACATGCTCAAGCAATCTACGATAAGGCAACCCAATGTTACGATCAGGGGGATTATGATACAGCGGCAACGTTACTGCTGGAGGCAGCGACATCAGGCTTTGCAGATGCTTGGTGCAGTCTTGCAGTCATGCATTGCCAAGGTCAAGGTGTTCGCCAAGATTTTGAAAAGGGGCGAGAGCTTTTTATAAAGGCGGCAGATTCTGGTAGTGCTAAGGCTTGTCATAATCTTGGCGTTATGCACTATCACGGCTTTGGGATAAAGCCTGACTTAGAGCAAGCATTTAATTGGTATCAAAGGGCTGCCGAACTCAAGCACGCTGAAGCCATCTATAACCTTGGGGTAATGAGCGAACGAGGCGAGGGTGTGTCACCAAATACATCAAAAGCTGTGGCATATTTTGAAGAAGCGGCAAGCCTTGGCTTTATGAAAGCATACTATTCGCTTGGTATGTGCTATCTTGATGGCAAGGGTGTCAAGGCTAGTAAAGAGCGGGCGATAGAATACTTTGAGATTGCGTGTAATCAGGGTGATGCTGAGGCGTGTGAAATGCTTGCAGATTTGAAGTTTTATGGATAGATATAAAATGGGCTATGTTTGCCCATTTTATCATGATAATTTAGTAAAAATTTTTTGTGGTTAAATTAGTGACCAACAGACTGTACCACCGATACTTGGTATCTATCATCATCTAATTTAATCTCAAGCTTGTCACCGTGTACCAGTTTGCCTACGCCTTTTGGGGTGCCTGTCATGATGATGTCGCCTTTTTTTAATCCATAAATGCCATCTAAGTATTGTATAACCTCACGGAATGAATACATCATTTTATCTGTGGTGTCATGCTGTCTTATTTCGCCATTGACACTTAAAAATAATTCGTACACGCCTTCTTTAAAAGGCTTAAAAGTGCCAAGCCAGCACGCATTTTTAAAACCCTTGGCTTTGGTCCAAGGTAGCCCCTTTTGCTTGGCGATGCTTTGCACGTCACGAGCAGTTAAGTCAAGCCCAACTGTTACGCCTGTGATGGTAGTATTATCGCCTATAAGCAGCACCAATTCGGTCTCGTGGTGTACGTCATTAGAGTAGTCTGGCAGAGTAATGGTATCGCCTGTCACGATGCTAGCGTTTGGCTTTAAGAATACAAGTGGCTCATCAGGTATGGCATTTCCTAGCTCGTGAATGTGCTCAACATAACTGCGACCAATGCAGTAGATGGTGTTAATCATAGGTAGGGTACTTGACATAGTTATCCTTTTATTGGGCAGTGTTTTGTGACATTTTAGCGTGTATCGGGTGATAAATCTATCAATTTAATCAATTTATGCTAGATGTGATAAATCCATCAATTTATGCTAAAATAGCGATCAAATTTCACTAAATCATCTTAAAAAATCGAGAAAAAACATGAGCTATTCAATCTTTTGCCAAACAAAAAATGACGCCCTAAAAGAACCGATGTTTTTTGGTCAGCCTGTGAACGTCTCACGCTACGATCAGCAAAAGCATCCTATTTTTGAGCAACTGATTGAAAAACAGCTGTCGTTCTTTTGGCGTCCAGAAGAGATTGATGTTAGTCGTGATCGCATTGACTTTGCGGATCTTTCTGATCATGAGCAGCACATTTTCTTATCCAATCTCAAATATCAGACCTTGCTTGATAGTATTCAAGGGCGTAGTCCGAACGTGGTATTACTACCGATCGTATCCATTCCAGAGCTTGAAACGTGGATTGAAACTTGGAGCTTTAGCGAGACCATCCATTCACGCAGTTACACCCATATTATTCGTAATGTTGTTAGCGATCCAAGTAAGATTTTTGATGATATCATTGAAAATGAATACATTTTAGAGCGTGCCTATGACATTGCTAAATATTATGATGAGCTGCATATTTGTGCTCAATTATACGACCTGCATGGAGCTGGGGAGTATGATGTCTGTGGAAAAAAAATGCCCGTCAATCTTAAAGAGCTAAAGAAAAAGCTGTATCTGTGCTTAATGGCGGTTAATGTGCTTGAGGCGATTCGTTTTTATGTATCGTTTGCTTGTTCATTTGCTTTTGCTGAACGAAAAGTCATGGAAGGTAATGCCAAAATCATTAAGATGATCGCACGTGATGAGGCATTGCATTTAAATGGCACGCAGCACATGATTAACCTGATGAGAACAGGGCGTGATGATCCACAGATGGTGCAGATTGCCGCCGAATGCCAAGATGAGGCGATTGAGATTTTTAGAAGTGCTGCTGAGCAAGAAAAAACCTGGGCGGCATACTTATTTAAAGATGGCTCAATGATTGGGCTAAACCGTGATATTTTATGCCAATATGTGGAATTTATCACCAATACTCGCATGGCAGCGGTGGGATTGCCTACCATCTTCGCCACAAAATCTAACCCGATACCATGGATTAATACTTGGCTATCATCGGATAATGTGCAAGTTGCTCCACAGGAAACAGAAATTACCACTTATCTGGTTGGTCAAATCAACTCAGACTTAGATGATTCTGACTTAGATGGCTTTGAGCTATAGTCAGTGATTGATGATGGGCTGGGTTTTTACAGATGAAATGCGGTTTTATTTGCACGATGGCGAGTCATTGCTAGATGGTATGATTCGCACCGAGCATAAGCAGGTGAATTTTGAGTGTCGCCAAGGCTACTGCGGATCGTGCCGTATGCGAGTGCTGTCATGTACGGACGCCTTGACATTCACACAGACGCCTATTGCAATCTTAGCAGATGATGAGATATTGGCGTGCTGCTGTAGAACGGCAGGCACGATTAAAGTAACCTACCGCAATTTTGATAACAAATGATTAAAGCGTATTGAAATTTTATGGCGTTTTAACATACAATCCTAAGACAATCATCATTTTGTCATCATACTGCCACGAAGCTAAGACAAAATATGCTCTTTATCTTTATTTTGTAAATACGGTAAAACCAGCTCAGTAGCATCAGTGCGAGCGTCTAAAGCAACAAGTAAAGCGTATGCTCCGATAAACTTACGGCTAATAAACATCATCTCTTTGGGTGGTAGACTAAATTCCAGCGACTGCATACCGTTTTTTGCAGTTTTCATGACACGACTATATAAGTTACTGTTTGCCCAGATGTACTGTCCATTTTCATCAAGATATGCATCGTCCACTGCCGATGGCTTGGCAAATGGCTCGCACGCTGTTAAAAACACATCTGCCATGTCTGATTGCGGCTTACCTGTTAGTTCATCAAAGAAATCGTAACCTGTCATA
This sequence comes from Moraxella nasovis, assembly GCF_022701215.1. Taxonomy (NCBI): domain Bacteria; kingdom Pseudomonadati; phylum Pseudomonadota; class Gammaproteobacteria; order Moraxellales; family Moraxellaceae; genus Moraxella; species Moraxella nasovis. The sequence goes on from NZ_CP089976.1 coordinate 1,913,509, forward strand.
GCCTTTACCATCATGGCTTTATCTTGATGAAAGCCTGCTGTGATGAGACGCTTTGCGATATTAAGCAGCTTATCATCAAAGTGTTTTACCGCCCCAAAATCTAGCAAAATTAAGCGATCTATGCTATTTTCTGTGCGTACTAAGTAATTACCAAAGTTTGGGTCAGTCTGCATTTCTCCCCATTCAAATATCTCACGCAAGACAATATCAATAGCAGCTTGACCTAAAGCGTTTTTACGCTCAGTAGGTAAAGTAGTAAGGGTAGGATGATTTAAAGGAATGCCAGACTCATAACTCATACAGATAAGTTTATCTGTTGAATAATTATCATAAATGGTGGGTACGATATAGCGTGAATCGTCTGCCAGATATTTGGCAAATCGCTTGGTGGTATTGGCTTCTGTGCGATAATCTACTTCGGTGTGTAGCAGCTGACCAATCTCATTAAACCAGTCATCTAGAGCTTGGGTTTGTGGCACAGCGTTAGTGATTTTGAGTAATTGCTTAAAAATTGATAAGTCAGAATCAATGGCATCTGCCACGCCAGGGTATTGCACTTTTAGGACAACTTCACGGCCTGTATGTAGATGGTAAGCCTTATGTACCTGTGCCAGACTTGCTGTACCGATGGGTGTGCGTTCAATCTCAAAGTCATGAATACGTTCGCCAAGCTGTGTCTTTAACACCTGATAAATGGTATGCCATGACAGTGGTGCAGTCTGAGCGTCTAATGTATGCAAAGCATTTACCACTTGGGGTGGCAGCATGCTATCGCCATATAAAGCCAGCATTTGCCCAACTTTCACCACTGATCCTTTGAGCTTGCCAAGTTCGCTGACCAAATAATCTGCCTGTTCTTGAAGCAGGGCGTGCTTTTGAGCTTGTTTAGCTTCTTTGGATAAAAACAGTCCCGTTACGCCGCTTTTTGCCCAATTTTTACCAATATTTAGTGAAGTTTTAGCGATGGTTAGTCGACGAGATAAGGCGGTGGTTTTGATGTCATTTAGTGGTTTTGTCATGGCGGTATTGGATTATTGGTTTTAGATGCCCAAAAAGGGCGGTGACACCCTTTTGGGAAAAACGTAGGTGATTAACGTTCAATCGCACGCCAGCCAATATCACGGCGGTATTGCATGCCATTGAAATTGATGGTGTTTAGTGTTTCTAGGGCAGTGGTTTGGGCGTTTTTGATGGTGTCTGCTAGTGCAGTAACGCATAATACTCTCCCGCCTGCAGTTACGATATTCTCACCATCTGCTTTCGTGCCTGCGTGAAATACTTTAATATCAGAGTTAGTGTCGTTGGTGTTTGGTAACCCTGTGATAACATCGCCACTGCTTGAGCTGTCTGGATAACCACGACTTGCCAGCACGATTCCTAAGGCAACTTTTTGACTCCAATTGGCAGACTCTGGCAAATTGCCATCAAGTCCTGCTTGCACCAAATCCACTAACGATGATTGTAGACGCATCATGATAGGCTGAGTTTCAGGGTCGCCAAATCGGCAGTTAAACTCAATGACATAAGGGTCGTTCTTATCATCAATCATCAAGCCTGCGTATAAAAAGCCTGTATAAGGCGTGCCATTATCCGCCATGGCATCAACAACGGGACGAATAATGCGTTCAATAACTTTAGTGTGTACATCAAAGGTAACAACAGGTGCTGGTGAGTATGCTCCCATGCCGCCTGTATTTGACCCTGTATCCCCTTCAAAAATACGCTTATGGTCTTGGCTTGTTGCCATAGGCAAGATATTTTTGCCAACAATCATGCAGATAAATGACGCCTCTTCGCCTTGTAAGAATTCTTCGATAACCACACGGCTACCTGCATCGCCAAATTTATTACCCTCTAGCATATCATCAATGGCATCAAACGCCTGTGCCTCAGTCATCGCCACCACAACACCTTTACCTGCTGCCAATCCATCTGCCTTAATAACAATCGGCGTGCCTTTTTCAGTAACAAAAGCCTTGGCGGCAGCAACATCGGTAAAGACATCATAAAAGGCGGTAGGAATGCCATGCTCTTTCATAAATGCTTTAGCAAAAGCCTTTGAGCCTTCAAGCTGGGCACAGTACTGGGTTGGCCCCCAGATTTTAATACCAGCTTGACTTAGGTCATCAACTACACCTGCAACAAGCGGTGCTTCAGGTCCAACGATAACAAAGGCAACCTGATTTTCTTGGCAAAAGTCAATCAGTGCTTGATGGTTATTTACGTCAATATCGACGTTTTTAAGCTTGGCTTCTTGTGCTGTGCCTGCATTTCCTTTGGCGACAAAGACAGTATCTACCTTGTCATCTTTGGCACATGCCCACGCCAAAGCATGCTCACGACCACCTGTACCTAATATTAAAATATTCATAAACTGTCCTAGTCTATCAAGCTAAAATTTAAGCTATTTTAGCAAATTTTTAGAAAATGGGCAAAGCCAATCTATCGCCATCAGCTTGCCAGTTACTCTTATTTAGCGATGGTTTTGCTAAGTTTTGCTAAGATTGCCCTTAGCATCGTATATTCTTTTTGGTCAAGCTGTAAGCGGCTTGATAGTCGTGATAAGCGTTTTGGTAAATCCTTTAAATCATCATCGGCAAGATTTAATGCTTGCATCATCTGAATAAAGCTTGATTCTAAGGCTTGCTTTTGGTTATAAGTGATGGCAGGAGTATCCCAATCAACACGGTGTGTGATGGTAAGAGCGTGGACGGGGTCTTTGATGACGTCTGTAAAATGTGCGTATAACGCACTTGCAATGACTTGCACACTGCTTGCGACATTTAGCACAGGATAGGCAGGATTAGCTGGTATCTGAATATGATAATCTGCTAAGGCAAGCTCGTCATTTGTCAGACCACGGTCTTCACGCCCAAAGAGTATGGCAATCTTGGCATTGCTGTTTTTTGACAGAAAATTGTGCATTAAGACAGCAGACTGATTTGGCGTTACCACAGGGCGTGGCAAGTGACGACTGCGGCTGCTACAAGCAAAAATAAGTGATGCATCTTGTACTGCTGTGGGTAAATCTTTTGTGATTTGTGCAGATTGTAAAATGCTAACCCCGCCTGCAGCATTGGCAATACTGCTGTCGTCAATGGGAAGTTTTGGGTTTACGACTGTTAGGAGCGATAAGCCCATGGTGTGCATGGCACGAGCTGCTGATCCGATGTTAGCGGGTAATGTTGTACCCACCATAACGATGTGAATGTTGGCTAGAAAATCGGTCATAATAGGGCTTTTTTTTGGTTAGTGTAATACCACATGCTGGCTTGATAAAATGTTTCGAAGTTGCTTAATATTCTCATCACTTGGAAACAGACGAAAGCGTTCATTAACTGCCAACTGAGAGATGCTGCAGTCATCATACAGATATAAAAAAATAGGCAAGCAAGCATCGCCCTTATTTAATTCTTCTAAGTCATCTTGTTCGCTCTGTCCAATGACAGATAAATTGGGTGCAGCATTTTCTTTAAGTAAAGAGATAACGTGATCAATCTGATTAATGTTACAGCTATCAACCTTGATACTCACGCCTGATAAGTGCTTTAGTCTGGCCTGTAATAGGCTGTCGGCGTGCTGGAGTCTGCTAAATAGCCTACCTTCAAATTCACGAACGCTAACTTTAGCGATGATGATTGTACCGTTAAGTCCGCTGATTTTCTCCCAGTCTTGTTTGGGGATTTTGGGTAACTCTTTTGCGTTTGGGATATTGTTTTCAAGTACAGGTTTTAGTCTCGTGTATTTATCCGTATAACAACTAATCTCCATACGGCAGCTGCCATCATCTAAGGTAATGGCGATTCGATTACCAAAATTAGCGACATCGACGACCACGCCTGCCACTTTGGCATATTTATTATGACCTGTATCATCTAATTCGGCGAGCGATTTGACCGAAGTGTATCGTTTTAGTTCTTCTTTATACTCATTAATGGGGTGTCCTGTTAAGTATAGCCCAAGCGAATCTTTTTCGCCTTTGAGTCGTGTTTGATCGCCCCAGTAGACTTTTGGTAAAGGCGGGGCTACCTTTAGATCGTCATCAATATCGTCAAATAAATCAAATGTACCTGAGTTTTTGTTGTGGCGATTTTGTTCGGCAGCTTTCATGGCACTAGGCAACTGCTCCCACAAGCCGCCACGAATCTGATAGCTGTAATCGTGCGTATCGGTGATAAGATTTGGAGCTAAAGTCTCTGCCATTACATCAAAGCAGCCGCCACAAATCAAGGCTTCTAAAGCACGCTTGCCGACTTTTTTGGTATCGGCACGATTACAAAAATCATAAAGATCGTGGAATCTGCCATCTTTTCTAGCATGAACGATGCTTTCTACTGCGTCTTTACCCACGCCTTTCACTGCACCAAGCCCAAAAATAATGGTTTTGCTGTCTTTGACGATAAAACGCCACTGACTGTGGTTAATGCTTGGTGGAACAACTGTTAGACCAAAATTATCAGTGCAGTCGCCAATCAGACCGACAATAGCATCGGTGTCGTCCATCTCAGATGTTAAGACTGCTGCCATAAATTCAGCAGGGTAGTAATATTTTAGGTAAGCTGTCTGATAGGCAAGTACGCCATAGGCTGCTGAATGCGACTTATTAAAGCCGTAGCCTGCAAATTTTTCTACCAAGTCAAAAATCTGACCTGCAAGTCTGCTGTCATTTCCTTGCCGTGCTGCCCCTTCTTCAAAGATGGCACGCTGCTTTGCCATCTCTTCTGGTTTTTTCTTACCCATAGCACGTCTTAGCATATCTGCACCGCCTAAGGTATAGCCTGCCAGCACCTGAGCGATTTGCATGACTTGTTCTTGATAGACGATGACGCCATAGGTTGATTTTAAGGAAGGCTCAAGATCAGCGTGCTGGTAGTCAGGGTGTGGGTAGGCGACTTCTTGGATGCCGTGTTTACGGTCAATGAAGTCAGACACCATGCCAGATTCTAACGGTCCTGGTCGATATAAGGCACACATCGCAATGACGTCTTCAATATTAGTAGGTTTTAGCTGTTTTAGGTACTTTTTCATTCCCATGCTTTCAAGCTGGAATACAGCAGTGGTATTACCTGTCTGAAGAACTGATTGGTAAACATCAGCATCATCTAAAGGTAAAGTGTCAAGATCGATAGGCTCTTCGCCTTTTTTGGCACGTGTTTCGTTAATGTTGTCAATCGCAGCTTGAATGACCGTTAAGTTACGCAAGCCCAAAAAGTCAAACTTGACAAGCCCCACCGCTTCCACATCGTCTTTATCAAACTGACTGACAGGGTGTCCTTCATCATCGCAATACACAGGGCTAAAATCGCTGATGCGATTTGGGGCGATGAGTACACCCCCTGCGTGCTTACCGACGTTACGAATGATGCCTTCTAATTTTTCTGCCATGTCCCAAATCTCTTTGGCGGCGGCATGGTCTGGGTGTGTAGAATCATCATTGAGCAGTTCTTGAAGTTGAACTTCTTCATTTAGGGCGTCAGCAAGTGAGATGCCGGGGGTTTTTGGAATGAGTTTTAACATTCTATTTGCCAAATCCGACTTCTTTTGAACTCGTGCCACATCTCGCACCACCGCACGAGCTGCCATTGTGCCGAAGGTGATAATCTGGGATACTGCTTGGCGTCCATAGGTGCGTGCTACATAATCAATCACTCGATCTCGCCCTTCGATACAAAAGTCGATGTCAAAGTCTGGCATGGATACACGCTCTGGGTTTAAGAAGCGTTCAAACAGTAAATCATAGCGTAACGGATCAAGGTCTGTGATGTTTAAGGCGTATGCCACAAGAGAGCCAGCACCAGAACCACGACCAGGACCGACAGGCACGCCGTTATTTTTCGCCCAGCGGATAAAGTCCATAACGATTAAAAAGTAACCTGGAAACCCCATGCCGATGATGATGTTTAATTCGTATTCAAGTCGCTCATCATAGGGCTTACGAATATCTGCCCAGTCATCTGTACGCTCAGCAACAGGGTACAGCTTATCTAAGCGACGGTTTAGACCATCGGCAGATACTTTTCTAAAAAAACTCTCAACCGTCTCGCCTTTAGGAATGGGGAAATCTGGCAGCACATTAATGCCAAGCGTTAAGGTTACATTGCAGCGTGAGGCAAGCAAGCTTGTGTTTTTGATGATTTGGGGTAGGTCATCAAATAGCTTTGCCATCTCATCTTGGGATTTAAAATACTGCAATGGGCTATAAAGGCGTGGGCGATTTGGGTCATTTAAAATACGCCTGCTTGCAATGCAGACACGAGCTTCATGAGCATCAAAGTCGCTACTGTCATCTACTTCTTTACCTGCGCCTGATGCATCTGGTACGGGGTTGATAAATCTGACATCATTATGAGCAACAGCTGCAATACCAAGCTGATTGGCAAGTTTGATGGCTTGGGCGTTAAAGTAGTTATCACTGTCTTTGGTGCGTTTAATGCCTAGATACAATCGATCGCCAAAAACTTGTTGCCACGCCTGCAATGTGGGAATTGCCTGTTCTGGATGGTTACTGTTCAAGGATTTTTCAATCTCTGATCTATCGGTTAAAATGGCGATAATGCCATCATTTCGACCAAAAAGAGCGTCTTTTGTGATGATAGGGGTGTAGACTGCGGTGGCTTTATCATGCAGGGGGCGTTCGGTATAAGCATCTGAGATGAGTCTTAGTAGGTTTTTATAGCCATCATTATTCATGGCGTATAAAATAACGGTATGCCCAGCTTCTTCGGCGTCTTGGGTGATGGCATCGCCAATGGTTGCTTCTAGTCCCAGTATGGGCTTTATGCCTTTTTTTATGCAGGCTTTATAGAACTTTACTGACGCAAACATATTATTATAGTCTGCAAGCCCAATGGCAGTTTGTCCATCTTTGGCTGCTGACTCGACCAGATCTTCAATGCGGACGATTGAGTCCACGATGGCGTATTCGCTACGCACGCCAAGATGAGTGAATACCATAATACCCCAAATGTGTTTAATGCGATAAATAGGTGATTATAGCATTGTTTTTCTTGTCAAATAAAGTTTTATATGATGGGTGTGGTAGATTGTAAGATAAATGCTGGGCGTTTAACGGCTTTGGTCAACACCATGTGGGTGGCTTATGATAGCCTAGACCCATTGGCGGTTATCGCACTGACTTAGGCTTTGCTTATTTGCAAACAGGCGATAAAGATAAATCTATTGATGACTTTTTACTCATTGACCCAATCCGATGAGTGATGATGAACTTAAAGCTAGAAAATGAGCTAAACAATGAATCAGTAAATGGAGCGATGATAGTGATATTTAATCGTATCAAGTAAGTGATTGACAGATTAAAGTATGCCTTATAAGATGCTATCTTAATTACTAGTTATCCAATGGGTGGCTAAATGCTTGTATTATTAGCTTTTTTTTGGTTTTTGTTATTGCATCATTACTTTTAATGCCAATAATTATCACCGCCAACTATGATGATTAAGGTGGTATATGTCTTTATTGATGGGTTTTTTGCAATTTGGATTGCTGAATATAAACGACTTAGTGAACTTTACGAGTTAAAAAAAAAGATGAATTGAAAAATTAAAATAAAACTTAACCGCCAATTGGGCGGTTTTTTATGGGTGCATACATTACAAATAGAATTTTGGTATAATCATTTTATTTTAGGCGAGCGTTCATGTTTCATATTATCCAGTCGAACGATACCGATGTTTTGGTGGAGCAGCTACTGACATTTTATCAAGCTAAGGCAGACTGTGCTGATATTGCCGAGCAGATTTTTTCTACCTTTACAGTTATCACGCCATCTAAGGTGCTTGGGGATTGGCTATCAAAAGCCATCGCAACAAAAGCAGGGATTAGCACACTGTTTACGTCGCAGTTTTGGGGGCAGTATCAGTGGCGACTGATTGATGATGTCTTAAGCGTAGAAAGTGGTCAAAAAGACGCTTTGGCAGTACCTGAAGTGGCGGTATTATCAGCAGCGGTCATGCGATGGCGACTGCTTGGTTTTTTTGGTGTGATGACTGATAAGGAGTATCGGCTTATCTTAGAAGATGAGTCGCATGTATTACACCGTTTTTTGGGATTGCTTTATGATGAGGCGACTGACAGTGTGCCTGAATCTCGGCTGTGGCAGGCGTGTGATGAGCTTGCTCGGCTGTATGTGCGCTACCTTACCCAGCGACCCGAATGGCTTTTGGCGTGGGCAAATGACACCGCTTTACCTGTGAGCGTTGAAGATATGATTGCCCAAAAAGACCGCTTTAGTACAGATTTTGGGGGAGTAGAACGGACGCCAGAGTGGCTTGAGCTGCATTATGTGCAGTTAGAGCGGCTACTGCGATTTTTATGGCAAACTTTATTTGGCAACACATATCAGTATAGGCAGTTGCTTGAAGAGCGTTTTTGGGATATTTTAGAACAAAAGCGTGGCGATGATAGCCATAAGCAGGCGATGTCTACACTCCCAAAACAGCTGTATTTATTCACCGTGCAGCAGATTCCGCCTGTTGAACTGATATTTTTAAAACGGCTTTCGCTACATACAGATGTGTATTTATTTCATTTTAATCCATCTAAGATGTTTTGGGCAGATATTGTGGATAAGAACTGGCTGATGACGCAGCAGATTATTCGCCCAGAATCGGTCTATCTAAAGGATTATGCTCACGGACTATTATCTTCTTTGGGTAAGGAATCTCGTGAGACCTTTGCCATGCTGGCAGATATGTCAGGTGGGGCTTATTATTATGAGTCAGGGGCTTATGAACCTGCTGATAAACAACCACAACCTTTTGTGCAAAATTGGCAAGTACAATGGCAAGACGCATTTGTTACCAAATCCACAGGCGTTCATGACAGCTTATTAAGTCAGCTTAAGCAAGATATTTTAATGCTAGAAGAAGGCGGAACATCGAGTGTTATGACTAGACAGATGTTTGATGGCTTAAGCCAAAAATCCCGCCAAAAGTCGCCACTATCGCTAGATATTAACTTAGAAAATACCGATAATGCTCGTCTGCCTAGTCTGAGCATTCATGCGTGCCACAGCCTAAAGCGTCAGCTTGAGCTTGCACGCATCATCATCGCCCGCTACCTAAATGAACCAACTGATGGCACGACACGTAAGCTGTCTGATGTGGTGGTGTTATTGCCTGATGTAAGCTCTGCCCAAGACCTAATCGGAGCGGTATTTTGTGAGGGTAAGGGGGCGGACGGCTTATATCTACCTGCTAAAATTACAGGGGCAACAGATCGTGCCATTGATGATTTGATGAGTGCTATTGCAGGGTTTTACCGCTTGCTTGGGGCAAAAAATGCTCGCTTTCAGATAGATGAGTTTGCCGAATGGCTAATGATGCCTGCACTGCATGAAAGCTTTGGGCTTGATTTTGATGCAGCATATCGGGCGTGCGACTTATTAAAACAGGCAGGGTTTCGCCGTGGCTTTGACGCTATACATTTAAGCGACACATTAGATGGGCAAGATTTAGATTATCGCTATACGTTTAGTTATGCCCTAGACCGTATCGTGCTTGGGTTTTTAACGCCTGATAGTGGCGTAAGTGATGTGCTTTACCCATTTGATTGGCATACTGATGTACTTGCTGAACAATGCCTGCCTTTAGCTGGTATAACGTTAGAAGACTTGCCTATTGTGTCTGCATTAACCGAGATTCACCAAGCATTATCACGCCACCGCCATGACGCATCACGCATTGATCGGGTGCAAACTTGGCTAAATCGGATAGAAGCAGAGGTGATTAACCGCTATTTTTACCGACTAAAAGACACGCCAGAGCTAAGAGCGATTTTTGAGGCGAAAAACCAAATGATGGCAAGTTTGCGTGCCAATGCTAAGCATTTTCAGCCGCAGACTCAGTCATTCACAGATGTAGCTATGCCCACCCAGACGGCTGATGATATTCAGCTAAGCTTAGAATTTGTATTAGAAAATCTATCAGAGTCAGTCGGTATGCAAGCGGTGCGTGCCGAGCCATCTGGGGTGATTACATTTGCTCGATTTGGGGCGTTAAGAAGCATTCCGTTTGGGCTTGTTATTATGCTTGATATGAACTTATCATCATTCCCAAGACAAGATAAAAATGTACGGCTTGATCTTATGCGAGCAGGGCTTAAGCGGCGTGGCGATCGTTATCATGAAGATGATGATAATGGGGCGTTTTTAGATGCGATATTATGTGCAAAAGACGCTTGCTGTATTTTTTATCAAGGCATTGCAGCAGATGGTAAGACACGGCTACTGCCAGCATCTGCGGTGGGCGAGTTGATTGAGTTTTTAAAAAATGAAGGCGAGTGGCATGTGCCAACAACGCATGATACAGACATTAAGACTATTAAAAATCTCATGCCTGCTTTGGTGGAGCGGTATTTGATAACAGACCATACCGCAAGCGGCTTTGATTTAGCGTTATTTTATGAGCCTTGTACACCTGATGATACATCTGATGCCACGCTTGAGCAGATGTTAATTAAGCTTATTGACGACAGTAAAAAAGTGTGGCAACGCCATCTACCACCACCGCCCATATGGCAACAAGTGCGAGCCACAATAGACGATGAGGCAAATAGTGTGCCAGCTATGGGGGTGGTTAGCCTGCCAACTAAAGATGATGTTATGAACATCTGCCAAGCCTTGCAAAGCAACGCGTCAGGACTGGTAAGTCAAGTGGATACACTGCTTGATACGTATGAGATTACGCCGCCAGTTAGTCTAAGATTGCAAGATGTTTGGCAAGCCTTTAAGTCGTTTGCCAAAACTTACCTAAGGGGTAAGCTGCAAGTGTATCAAAGTGATGGTGAGATTGACGTCAGCGAGCCGTTATCATTAGATAATCTTGATAACTGGCGGTTAAATGATATGCTAACCAAAGCGGTATCTTTGGGTTGTTTTGATGGTGCATTAGAGCATAAGTTCACTGCCAAATCGCTATGGCAGTCACCCAAGCTGCCTAATGAGCTGTCATCATTATATTTTGGCAACTTATTGCCAGCAGGCGAGATGCGTACCGCTAAGCTTGATGATGCCTTAGCAGATCTTGGTAGTCGACTATCTGTCTTTAGTCAGCAAGTACATAACTTAGAAGCGTCATCTATTAGGCAGCAGTGCCAAGCAAAATTAGCGACAGATTATGCTTGGCTGATTACGCCGACAGATGATCAGCAAGTAGCGATACCGATAGGTAGTAGTCGTGTGCTGATGAGTGGCAATGTGCCTGCTACTGATGATGTCTGGCTGTCAATGATCAGCAGTTCTATGCGTGATGATCATAAGATGGGCTTTTGGTTGTCTCACCTGTATTGGCAAGTGGTGCGTCAGACCGACAAGGCAGATATTGACGCAATGCGTGGGCTAAGTGTGCGTCAGTTTCGTGAAAATGAAGTTATGATTTTGCCACCCATCCATCATCATCAAGCAATGCAATATCTACAAAATGCCATTATCATCGCTAAAATCGCTGAGAAAGTACCGCTGATTTTAACAAATCAAACAGGGCTGATAATCGCTAAGCACAGCCAAGATGAGAGCTTTTGTTATAGTGATAAGCTGTTTAGTGCATGGCTAAAACCAGAATCTCAGCAGCTTCCTTATGAGACGTGTAGCCAGCACCCCATCTGGCAAGCCATCTTAGGTCATCACAACCCATTAGCTGCCATACAACCGATGGAATGCCTTGCCGTACTACTGTATCAGCCCTTAGTGCGTCAACTTGAAGGATAAGTTACATTGATTTTATGTTAAAAGCGCTATTATTTTAAAAGCACTATAAGCTTAATACACTCTAAAGCCAACTTGCCAAAATAAAAAGTAAGCCCAAATCATGACAAATAACACATCACACCCCAACCAAAACGCCACAGGCACACCTGCCTTAGACTGCTCACTAACAGGTGGCTATCTTATCGAGGCGTCCGCTGGTACAGGTAAAACATGGACACTCACTGGTATCGTATTAAGACTGCTCATTGAGAAGCGTTATCGTCCCGAACAGATTATCGCTACAACCTTCACTAAAGATGCTGCCGCTGAAATGCAAGAGCGAATCTATGACAGAATCAGCAACTTTTATCGCTGTCTGTCGTGGCTAAAGACTCAGCAGAACGTTTACCCAGATTGGTTTGGTGGCGTAGATCAAAAAAACATCAATCAGGTGATGGCAGAGATTACCGCTTGGGCGAATGCCAGTATGATTGCAGGCTTTGATGATTTGGTTAATGCTCATTTGGTGGCGTACATCTTAACCGATGAGGACTTGACAGCTTTAGATCGCACGATTGCTTATACCAGATTATTACTTGCTAATCTTGATAAGCTGTTTGTGGGGACGTTTGACAGCCTTGCCCATAAGCTATTAAGAGAGTTCGCTGCTGAGATTGGACAGCATGGCACAACTACCATCATCCAAGATGTCAAGCCCATCATTAAGACCATGATTCATGATCGTCTAAGATACGAGCACAGTCGCCTAAAGCATCACTCACCAAATCTGTATCAGCTGATTGATAAGTCGGTATTTGGCAAGGTGGATACAGCATATGAGGCTGTAAAAATGACCATTCAATTTTTTGGTGTTCCGATAGATGAGGCAGAGTCTGTAGATGATGAGTATATCAAAGAGCTACAAGAGCAGCTGACCCACATTCAAACCCTTAGCATTGAGCCGTTTGGGTGCTTTGAAGAAGCTGATTATCGAAATAAAGTGGGTATTAACAAGAATATAGCACTTTCAAAAAATATACACCACTTACCCCAAGTGATGAATTTGGTGTGCCAACATGGCTTGAAATTTTATCAACTATTAACCAAAGAACAAAAAGAGTGGCTTGACAAAGCTCAAAGCGGCGTAATTAACGTGGATAAAGTTTTTAAAAAAGATCACGACAAAAAAGCCAAAGCTTTATTTAGTGAGCTTGCAAAAAATGTATTAACCCCTTTGGCAGATATGCATCAGCAGATTAGCAAGCTTACGATACTGTATCAGCAAGCATTGTATAAAACGCTTGCCATACATATCCAAAAGACCATAGGATCTGTCATGGAAAGCTCTGGCAAGACGTCGTTTTTTTTACAGATGAATCGGCTAAATACCGCCTTAAAACGCAGCCCAGATTTGGCTCGGCACATTTGCCATCAGTATCCTGTGGCACTCATCGATGAAGCCCAAGACGTGAACGAGGCTCAGATGTCTTTGGTTGAGAGCATTTACTTAAATGACTTACGCCATAAGGCAGACCTTGGTAAGACGCCAAAAGGATTTTTGTTGTTTGTTGGTGACCCAAAGCAGGCGATTTACCGCTTTCGAGGTGGTGATGTGATGAACTATAACGCCATTAAACAAAAGGGTAAGTATCAAGGTAAACGTCGCACCCCCATCATTAACCAAGAGCTGGCATTACTGACCAATCGTCGCTCAAACCAAAGGCTTATTCAGGTGCTTAATACTTGGTTTGAGAATAATAATCAGATTGGTACAAATAATCATGCCTATCTTGGCGATGGTATTTATTATCAGAACATCACTGCCCATAATCAAGATTGTCGCCTGTCATGGCATAATGCTGATGATAAGGCACAGGTGCCACCATTTTTGGGTAACTCGCCTGTAACCATGCTGACCATGTCAAATTCAGTTAATGAATACCAACAAACTGCCTTACATATCGATGCCCTGTTACGCAGTAAGCAGACGATTAATGATGGTGGCGTGCCACGAGCCATCTTACCCCGTGATATCGCTGTGCTTGCGACAACAAATCCAATTTTGCTAAAGGTTCAAGAGCAATTACAAAAGCTTGGTATTGCTAGTTTTACATCAAAAAGCCAAAGCATCTTTGATACTAAAGCCGCTATGCATTTGCACGCTTTATTGGTGGCGTGCATGGATGTTACTCATCGTGAGAAAATCGGTAGATTGCTGACATCTAGCTTGTTTAACTGGTCGCTTGATGAGGTGTTAGCACAATATGACGCCACTTTGCAAAATGGTCAATCAGATAGCCTGCTTTATTTGACCGCTTATCTAAGGCAAATCTATGATAGATGGCAAAAATACAGCATAGCAAATGCCCTAAATTATGCACTATCCACCAACCCCTTTGATAAGCGTGATGAGTCTGGGCTATGGACAAATATCGCAAGCCATGGCGAGCGTCATGTGGCAGATGTCTGGCAGTTGGTCGAAATCATCGGCTCGCAGCCACACATTAGCCCTGTACGACTTTTGGAGTGGTATGATGAACGCCTAAGTCATGACGAAGATAAAGAGTTTGAGCGAGCAGTACTGCCAAGCGATATTGGCGTAAATCTCATGACAGCTCATGGTTCTAAGGGGCTAGAGTTTCCCATCGTGTACGTCCTTGGGCTAAACAGCAGTGCAAAAAATCGCCAACAGTGGTTTTATCCATACAGTGATGACAAGCCAAGCCGACGGCTGTCGCCACGACCAGATAAAATAATGGAAGATGGTTTAATTGAAGTAGATTATTATAAGCGTCTAAATAAAGCTGAAGAGCTAGACGAGAGACGTCGCTTATCTTATGTGGCACTGACCCGAGCGTCTGAGCAGGTGTATATTGTCTTTGCACAGGCATCTAAAAATACCTCAAGCCCAACGCCGCTAATGTTATGGCTTGAGATGAAAGATAAGAACATCACCATACCTAGCAGACTTGATATTATGGATCGCATTGATATTAGTGAGCTGTCACAACCACAGACCGCTTATCACGATGATCAATGTAATCTTACGCCTATTAAGTATGTCAACTGGGACGTGGCGATGGCACATAAACGCTTCATTGCAGCGTATGATACAAGCTTTACTGCATTGGTGAGCCGTCTAGATGGGCGATACGAGCGTATGGCAGGCGTGCAAGATGACGAAAGCTATGTACCTATCAAGCATTTAGAGGATATTTCAGATAACCCCCAAGATGCAAGCTATCCACCCGATGACATTCGTATTCATCTGCCAAAAGGGGCGGTGATGGGTAGTTTTTTACATGAAATCTTACAAAAAATGCGACCAAGCGACCAAAGACACATCAGCCAAGCCATCGATGATACGGTACAACGCATGGGGCTATCTTATGACTTGCTTAGCCATCATGCTAAGGTTCGTCTAGGCTATACCAAGCAATCAGCTCCCATTGATAAGAACACCACGCACCGTAAACTTGTGCAGTGGCTACTTGATATAGCAACCACGCCTTTTCATTCAGGTATCTCATTGAGTGAGTTAAGTGATAAGCTGTGCGTTAAGGAAATGGGGTTTATGCTAGGGCTTGGTGATGACTTTAGCGTAGCAAAATTAAACGAAGTGTTTAAATGCTTTAGTGATAAGCCTATTCGCTTAAGTGATGATGATACTAATCCTTGGTATCGCCACCTAAGGGGGAGTATTGACTTGCTATATTCACATAATGGTAAATTTTATGTGGTGGATTATAAGTCAAACTTTTTAGGCGATAAGCCATCTTATTATACTTTTGATCAGCTAGAGATGGCGATGGAAAAGGCAGGCTATTGGCTACAAGCAGCGATTTACCAAGTGGCACTGCACCGCTTACTCAAGCTAAAAATCGCCGACTACTGTGGTAATGAAACTCAGTATCTTGGGGCGACAGAATACGTCTTTTTGCGTGGTGTAGAATGCACAGATGCCACGTTAGGGCGGATTACATGGCAAGTGCCTTTTGAGCTTGTTAAAAAACTTGATGAAATTTTTGAATAGGAAGTACCATGAATACCCAAGCCATCGCCCATTATATGGTTCTTAGGGCCAAGCAAAATGCCGACTGGTATCGCCAAAAAAACGCCATCACCCATGCTACGCCCATCTGTGAGGTAGATGAGCTGTTTTTTTATTTGGTGAATTTTATTAGCTTAGATGCCTTAAGCTTGGGGCATACATTAATCGTGCTAGATGGGTCAGTAAAGCTGGCAGATTTGTCTGCTACTGTGCCATCATGGCAGATAACGCTGTTTTCGCCTGTGATTGATTGGCTGTGTATCCAAGCACAAACAGGCGATCTAAGTGAAGCTGACTATTACTGGCAACACTTACAAAATCTGGCATTAGAACATAAGCAAAAAGAGGTATGCCTTAATGACATCATGTCTAAGGCTACGGTGCATTTTACCCAAAATACACACCATCAGGCGACATCACTTGATGAGTTTTATCAGATGCTGACGGTGTTGGTGCATTCGTATGATTATGTATGTCATACGTTACATCATAAATTTGATGCGTTTTGTCAGCTTTTAGAAGATAACTATTTTTTTGGAAATGCAAGCGATACTCGGGCTATGACTCCTATTATTTTGCACCATGCAGCAGATAAGCTGTATTTGTGGGGTAATCGAGCTTGGCAAGCTGAAAAACAGCTGCTCGCCCATCTTAAGCGGATTGATTCTGCTGTGGTGAACTGTTTTGACACTGATAACCTAAGTAGCTCATTAAATACTAAGCAACAGCAAGCGATTAAGATGGTATCAAACCATGCCTTTGGTATCATCACAGGTGGGCCCGGCACTGGTAAGACTTTCACTGTGGCTCAGATTGTGCTGGCATTATATGCCAATAACCCCAACACTCGTCTTGCTCTTGCTGCACCGACAGGTAAAGCTGCCCAAAGAATGAGTGAATCACTCCAAAAGGCTCTGCCTGCTGATAAGCTTAAGATTAGCTTACCTGAACCAAATACGCTACACCGCTTGCTTGGTATCGCTCGTCATGGCATACCACGCTATGATGAGAGCCAGCCATTACCGTTTGATGTTATTATTGTTGATGAGGCGTCTATGCTTGGCACTGAGATGGCAAGACGGCTTGTTTGTGCCACAAAGACAGGCACAAGGCTAATCTTATTAGGTGATGCTCATCAGCTTGCAGCAGTAGAAGCAGGGGCGGTGTTATCGGATTTATGCTGTACACCGATGTTTGCTGATCACTTAGTGCATTTGGTGCAGTCACAGCGTTTTAATGATGAGTCAGGCGTTGGGCGACTGGCTAAGATTATTAATGGCACTCAGCCAAATAAGGCAGACTTAGCATTACAGCTACTTTTAGATGACGCATCACTTGGTATCACATGGCTTAAAGATGATGAATCTAGCGATGGGCTGGATAAAGCGGCACTCTATCAGGCGATTATGACAGGTTATCAGGCGTATTTTGAGGCAACTCGGCTACTGCTAAGACGCTTTAGCCAGATGGATGCAGATGCTCAAGCCGATGCCATTTGGGCGTTATTTATCACCTTAAACCGTTATCGTATTTTAACAGCATCGCACCTAGGTCGGTGTGGCGATCACAAGATTAATGAGTTTATCGCTAAAATGCACCAAGATTATCTAAAATTACAGCAGACCCGATCGCCTTGGTATCATGGGCGTGTGGTGATGGTGCAGACGAACCGTTATGATCTTGGGTTGTTTAATGGCGATGTCGGTATCTGTTTACAGGAGAAGGGGCAATTTATCGTGCAGTTTGATGGCAATCCATCATTACGGGTAAGTTCAGCATTACTAGGTGATGATGTCGTCACTACAGCGTATGCCATGACTGTGCATAAATCCCAAGGCTCAGAGTTTGATGAAGTGGCGGTCGTCTTTGATGGGGAGAGTGAAAGACTACTAACCACCGAGCTTATCTATACTGCTATTACTCGTGCCAAGCAGTCTGTGCAGATTTATAGCACGCCAAATGCCTTTAACCAAGCGGTAAATACACCAACAGTGCGTGTAACAGGATTAGGATTGGTATCAACACTCATCACGCCCAGCTGTGATTAACCAGCCGCACTCCCATGCAAAACTGCCTTTAGATGGCATCTTTAAGCGTAGAGTAGACTTTAAACTTGATGATTTTTGTGATAGATTGCGATAAAATAACGCATTTTTGTGTTTAACGACTTATCATGGTGGGACAATGACTCAAGCAACGGATATTAAGCAAGCAGGCGAGCAAATCGTCGATTCTGGCATAGATTTAACCCAAAATGTCGCAAAAGACAGTACAGCAACAGTAAGCCAAGCTAAGCGAGCTGCTGAGCAGGTTGCCGATCAGACCACTCGTGTGATAGAAGACAGCACCAATCATACGCTTGAATTTTTTGGTGTAAGCATGGATATAGACACACTTATCGCTAATAGTATCGAATTATCGGTAAAAATCGTCTTAGCCTTGATTGTGTTTTTTGTTGGACGCTGGATAGGTAAAAAGCTAGTCAAGTTCGCTCGCAGCGTGATGGAACGCAGTAGTATGGATGCGACGGTGGCGAATTTTGTGGGTAATCTATTATATGGCGTCATGCTGATGGCGGTCATTTTAGCAGCACTAAATAAGCTTGGTGTAAACACGAACTCTTTTGTTGCTATTTTAGGTGGTGCAGCGGTTGCCATCGGTATGTCGCTTAAAGACCAGCTGTCAAACTTAGCTGCAGGCGTGATGATTGTCATCTTTCGTCCCTTTGGGCGTGGCGACTATGTAGAAGTGGGTGGCAAGACTGGTACGGTCGTGGATATTACATTGGTAAACACAAGAATTTGTACGCCTGATAACCATGAAGTCATCATCCCAAATGGCGACATCATGACAAGCTCTAGTATCAACTACACATCACTGACGAACCGCCGTGTGCCTATCGTCGTTGGCATCAGCTACTCGGCAGATATTCGTAAAGCTCGCCAGATAATGATTCAAGTTGCCAAAGAACACAAGCTTGTTCTAAGTGATCCAGAGCCTATCGTGAGAGTCACAGAGCTTGCCGATAGTGCGGTGAACTTAACCTTATATGTCTGGTC
Source organism: Moraxella nasovis (assembly GCF_022701215.1). NCBI lineage: Bacteria > Pseudomonadati > Pseudomonadota > Gammaproteobacteria > Moraxellales > Moraxellaceae > Moraxella > Moraxella nasovis. The sequence continues at coordinate 1,932,323 of NZ_CP089976.1, forward strand.
GGATAATGATAACTGGTTTGTCGTGCAGTGTGATTTGCTCGAGCAGGTTAAGTATGCTTTTGATGATGCAAAAGTGGACATCCCTTATCCTAATCGCACAGTGCACATTGAAGGCTTGGATAAGATTGCCGAGAAGTTATCATCTTAGCTGCTAGGATGCCACGACTGCTAAATTGAGCAAAAAACGGTATTTTTTGTAAATTTTTGTAAAAATTTAGTGTGCTTTTGTTGTCTATGATTGATTGTTTGCGACAATTTTTGTATACTATCATACTATCATACTATCATACTATCATACTATCATACTATCATACTATCATACTATCATACTATCATACTATCATACTATCTGATAGTATGTGTCTATGTCGTCTTATGTACGGCATTTTTTCTTGTCTCATTGGTTTAGCCTGTGCTTAGCCTTGTAGATAACGATTTGTTTAATTAACTTTAGTTATAATGCATTCAAGGATGAATTTTTGTCTTAGGTGCGTTATTAAGGACAGTAAATGTTTACTTATAAAAATCTTGTATTGGCATCAGCGGCTGCCATATCTTTAGGTATGACAGCTTGTAGCACAGCTAAGCCTGCCACTACTCAAACCTCATCGGTTATATGGAATAAGTCTGCTTCAGGGGTGAGTTCAGAAGTTCACAACATTGGGCTTAGCGATCGCACAGCAGCGGTGGTATTTATCCGTCCTGCAACCACCGATACCCCAAATCCTGACTCTAGTACCAATATCAGCCTAAATAACCGTTTTTTGGTTAGCTTACAAGATGGACATTATTCATCAGGCGTTGTTTGTGCTGGTGATGTAACGCTTGGCGTTACGCCTACTGCTGCTAAGACCAATGATCTTAAGCTTGCCGCGACGAACATTAAGTTAGATGCTGGTAAGACGGCATACTTTGCGGTAATGACAGATGAAAGCTTTAAGCCAATCGTACGCCAAGTGAACGAAGAATTAGTAGCACAGCTACTAAAAACTGGCGTGTATAAGCAAGTACACCAAATCAGTCGTGTAGAAGCTAAAGATTGTGCTGTACCTGTAGCACCAACTCCAGCACCAGTAACTCCAGTCGCACAAGTCCCAACACCTAAGACAGGATATTATGTTGAGAAGCGTCCAAACGTTCGCTTGAACATTTTATTTGATTTTGATAAATCAAACATTAAGCCGCAGCACCAGTCAGAAATCGCAAAAGCTGCCGAATTTCTAAAAGAGTACCCAACCGCTCAAGTCATCGTAGAAGGTCACACAGATTCTAAAGGTTCTGATAGCTATAACCAAGCTTTATCAGAGCGTCGTGCTGCCAGTGTGCGTACTGCATTAATCACCAATCATGGTATCGTGCCAAATCGTATCAGTGCCCAAGGTTATGGCGAAACCCGTCCAGTGGCAGATAACAGCACCGAAGAAGGCCGCACACAAAACCGCCGTGTTATGGTAGTTATTCCGAACTAATCTATAACCCGATCACAAATTTATCAAATCTACATCATAAGATGATTTACAATTAAGGCTATTTACATGAAAAATATTATCGTTAAGGTACAAGGAACTAATCAAACCCTTGGGCAGATTAAAGTCGTCACTAAAGATGGCAAGCCTACCAGTGTAAAAACACAGCACAATGCCAACTATGAGTTCATCGATGAAAAAACAGGCGTAGCACCTGACCACATCGTTACTAAGCGTGTAGGTAACGATTTACACATCGCTTTAGATGATGATGGTGCAACAGATCTAATCTTAGAAGATTTCTATGACTCAGAAAATATCGCCCTAATCGGTCAAGCTGAAAATGGCGAATACTACTATTATATCCCAGATACTGGTGAAGTCGCTGACTATGTTACAAATCTGGCCTTAGGCGATATCGAAGGTCAAGCCCTAGGCGGTAGCTCTCTTACTGCTCCATGGTGGGCAGGTGTGGTTGAGACCAAAGCTGCCATCTGGCCATGGCTACTGGGTCTGGCAGCATTAGGCGGTATCGCAGCTGCTGCTGGGGGTAGCAAAGATGCTACAGCCACCCCAACAGACACCACCGCAGACGCTCCTGTCATCACAGCAAGCACTACTGACGGTTCTGTAACTGTCAAACCAGGTAGCGACAATAAAAAAGTTGACATCAGCTTTACTGGTGAAGACGATAAGCCAAAACAAGTCGTGGCTGAAAAAGGCGACCATGACAATAATCCAAACACGCCTGACACTTGGAAAATCACCCAAGGAGGAGACACTGGTGCAACCATCAATCCTAACACTGGTGTGATTACTATCCCACAAGACGCTATCAAAGATGGCAGCCCTGGTAAAGCCACTAGTACTGATGATAAAGGCAATACTGCCAATGCCACCGATGTACCAGCAGGTAATGATATAGGCGACACCCAAGTTGCTGATGGTAATGATGCAGTCAAAACATTGCCAGACGCTCAAGACGAAGGTGGAAACTTAGTGACTACCATCAAACTTACCAACGACCATGGTGGCTCTATCCCTGTTCCAACCATTGAAAATGGTAATGGTAATACACCTGGTAAAGCCAATAATGATGACTTTGGTACACCAACTTATGTAGGTAAAGACAAAGATGGTCAACCAGTAGAAAATGGCGTAACCAAAAATGGCGATCAATTAACCATCAAACCAGGTGTTCAAACGATTGAAGTAACCACGCCAATCAAAAATGACAACACCACAGAAGGCAACGAAACTGCCAAAGTGGTGGTTGATGGCAAAGGTAATGAAGTAACCATTAACGATACTTCTAAGACGCCTGACACCACAGCACCATCAGCACCTGTATTAACAGCCAAAGATGATGGTACGGTTGATGTTGAAGTACCAACTGACGCGAATGCCGGTGACACAGTAGAAGTGAAAGTACCACAAGATGATGGTTCAACCACCACAGTTGTCTTAACTAAACAGCCTGATGGCTCTTGGGAATCAAATAACCCTGATGTCGTACCAAGCATTGACGCAGGTCAAAACAAATCAACCATCCCAGCTGATAAAGTAAAAGATGGTGAGACTGTTACAGCCAAAGCCAAAGACCCAGTTGGTAACGAAAGCAATGCCTCAACAGCAACCGCTAAGACGCCTGACACCACAGCACCATCAGCACCTGTATTAACAGCCAAAGATGATGGTACGGTTGATGTTGAAGTACCAACTGACGCGAATGCCGGTGACACAGTAGAAGTGAAAGTACCACAAGATGATGGTTCAACCACCACAGTTGTCTTAACTAAACAGCCTGATGGCTCTTGGGAATCAAATAACCCTGATGTCGTACCAAGCATTGACGCAGGTCAAAACAAATCAACCATCCCAGCTGATAAAGTAAAAGATGGTGAGACTGTTACAGCCAAAGCCAAAGACCCAGTTGGTAACGAAAGCAATGCCTCAACAGCAACCGCTAAGACGCCTGACACCACAGCACCATCAGCACCTGTATTAACAGCCAAAGATGATGGTACGGTTGATGTTGAAGTACCAACTGACGCGAATGCCGGTGACACAGTAGAAGTGAAAGTACCACAAGATGATGGTTCAACCACCACAGTTGTCTTAACTAAACAGCCTGATGGCTCTTGGGAATCAAATAACCCTGATGTCGTACCAAGCATTGACGCAGGTCAAAACAAATCAACCATCCCAGCTGATAAAGTAAAAGATGGTGAGACTGTTACAGCCAAAGCCAAAGACCCAGTTGGTAACGAAAGCAATGCCTCAACAGCAACCGCTAAGACGCCACAAGACACCCAAGTTGCTGATGGTGATGACGCAGTCAAAACATCACCAAACGCTCAAGACGAAGGGAGTGATCTGACTACTACCATCAAACTTACCAACGACCATGGTGGCTCTATCCCTGCACCGACCATTGAAGGTGGCACAGGAGACAAGCCAGCAACTGCTGATGACTTTGATTTACCTGGTCAAACATTTGTTGGTAAGAACAAAGATGGTCAAGAAGTACCAGATGGCGTAACCAAAAATGGCGATCAACTAACCATCAAACCAGGTGTTCAAACGATTGAAGTAACCACGCCAATCAAAAATGACAACACCACAGAAGGCGATGAAACTGCCAAAGTGGTTGTTGATGGCAAAGGTAATGAAGTAACCATTAACGATACTTCTAAGACGCCACAAGAGCCCAAGTCACAGATACAAGAGCCAAAGAAAGATACTACGCCACCTGCCAAACCTGAAACAGCCCCAGACATGACGGCTGACACAGACACAGGCACAAGCAACACAGATAACATCACCAACGACACCACGCCATCATTTACTGTGCCAACGCCAGTAAATGCAGATGACAAACCTGTGTTATTGGTTGATGGTAATGAAGTACCTGCAACAGCGGTTAAAAACGATGATGGTACAACAACGCTAACACCAGATGCACCATTGCCACAAGGTTCGCACACCATTACTTCAGCAATCAAAGATCCTGCTGGTAATATCAGTGAGCCTAGTCCTGCGCTTGATATCACTATTGATAGTGAAAAACCTGCCAAACCTGAAACAGCCCCAGACATGACGGCTGACACAGACACAGGCACAAGCAACACAGATAACATCACCAACGACACCACGCCATCATTTACTGTGCCAACGCCAGTAAATGCAGATGACAAACCTGTGTTATTGGTTGATGGTAATGAAGTACCTGCAACAGCGGTTAAAAACGATGATGGTACAACAACGCTAACACCAGATGCACCATTGCCACAAGGTTCGCACACCATTACTTCAGCAATCAAAGATCCTGCTGGTAATATCAGTGAGCCTAGTCCTGCGCTTGATATCACTATTGATAGTGAAAAACCTGCCAAACCTGAAACAGCCCCAGACATGACGGCTGACACAGACACAGGCACAAGCAACACAGATAACATCACCAACGACACCACGCCATCATTTACTGTGCCAACGCCAGTAAATGCAGATGACAAACCTGTGTTATTGGTTGATGGTAATGAAGTACCTGCAACAGCGGTTAAAAACGATGATGGTACAACAACGCTAACACCAGATGCACCATTGCCACAAGGTTCGCACACCATTACTTCAGCAATCAAAGATCCTGCTGGTAATATCAGTGAGCCTAGTCCTGCGCTTGATATCACTATTGATAGTGAAAAACCTGCCAAACCTGAAACAGCCCCAGACATGACGGCTGACACAGACACAGGCACAAGCAACACAGATAACATCACCAACGACACCACGCCATCATTTACTGTGCCAACGCCAGTAAATGCAGATGACAAACCTGTGTTATTGGTTGATGGTAATGAAGTACCTGCAACAGCGGTTAAAAACGATGATGGTACAACAACGCTAACACCAGATGCACCATTGCCACAAGGTTCGCACACCATTACTTCAGCAATCAAAGATCCTGCTGGTAATATCAGTGAGCCTAGTCCTGCGCTTGATATCACTATTGATAGTGAAAAACCTGCCAAACCTGAAACAGCCCCAGACATGACGGCTGACACAGACACAGGCACAAGCAACACAGATAACATCACCAACGACACCACGCCATCATTTACTGTGCCAACGCCAGTAAATGCAGATGACAAACCTGTGTTATTGGTTGATGGTAATGAAGTACCTGCAACAGCGGTTAAAAACGATGATGGTACAACAACGCTAACACCAGATGCACCATTGCCACAAGGTTCGCACACCATTACTTCAGCAATCAAAGATCCTGCTGGTAATATCAGTGAGCCTAGTCCTGCGCTTGATATCACTATTGATAGTGAAAAACCTGCCAAACCAACCGTGGCTATCATCGGTGCGACTGACCAAGCTAACGGCAAGGATAATGATGGTAAGATCAACAAAACTGATCTAACAGACAACAAAGCCACCATCAAGGTCACCCTACCAAATGACGTGGAAGTAGGCGATACGCTGACCATCACTGTGCCAAATGCAGACAAGCCAATCACTCACACGGTGACTGCTAAAGATAAAACAGACGGCTTCACTACCACCTTTACACCAAATAAAGAAGGTGAGCCGAACGAAGTCACTGCTAAAGTTACCGATAAAGCAGGCAATCCGTCTATTATCGCCAAAACTTCAGCCATCACTGATCTTATCATCCCAGGTGATATCAATGGTGATGGCACAGCTGATGACGCAGGTAAGCCTGTGGTTGCTATCACCACAGATGCAGACGATGATGGTAACATCACCCCAACTGAGCTAGGTACAAATACAGACCTAGAAGTTAAGGTTACGCTACCAAAAGACGCAGGCTACTCAGCAGGTGATAAACTGGTAATTAATGTAAATGGTTCAGACTTGCCAGAATACAGACTTACCACCGCAGACCTAACGAACGGCTACACCACAACCTTCGTACCAAAAGCCAAAGGTGAAGAAAACGTAGTGACTGCCAAAGTTACAGACGGTCAAGGCAACACATCGTCAATAGGTGAGGATACAGCGACTATCGCTGCACCACCTGTCAAACTAACCCTATCCCTAGCACAAGACACAGGCTCTAGCGATTCTGACAATATCACCAATAATCCTACGGTTAATGTTGCCAACATTCCACAGGGTGCGGCGTGGGAATACAGCCTAGATGGCGGTAGAACTTGGAAAGCTGGTACTGGTAGTAGCTTGAATATGACCAATCCTGAGGGTCGTTTGACAGGTCAGCCAAATAATGTAATTGCACGTGTTAAGGGGGATGATACCACCCAAAGCAATGCATTAGAAGCAATCTACGATGATCGCACCCAGGTGCGCGTGATACCTGAGATTGAAAATAGCAAAGCAGTATTAAAAGTGCTGGCTGAACCAAATTCTACTGTTTTGGTTAATAAACGCAATATTACCGTTGATAGTAAAGGTGTAGCGACTATCTCTGACGTACAAGAAAATCATCCTTATAATGTTTCTGTTACTGATAAAGCGGGTAATGTTAAAACGATTGAAAATCCTGGAGTTGAAGTTTTGATTATGCCAAATATTTATGGCGGTCGTGTTTCACCTCAAGATAGCGAGGAGAGAGTTAAAGAAATTATTAATCAAGGCTCTCCACATGATATAGTCTTAGTTGGTAAAAAAGCTACCAATGGTGAGATCAAAGGCTATGGCGATGTGGGGGGTAATCCGTTGGGTGATATTAATCTTTCATTTGGATCAGGCAACGATGCTCTGGTTGCAACCACTGTGATGGCATCATTTGGCAGGGATACGACATTAAACTTTGATGCTGGCGATGACTCATTGCACTTATTAGCTTACATTAACAATCAAACGGCAGGTAGTCATATTAATATCAATATGGGTGCAGGTAATGATTATGTAAAAGTAGATCGTGATATCAACGACTTTTCTATTCCATCTAATAAACCAAATAGCGTCATTGATTTAGGTGCAGGTAATGATTATATGTATGTTGGAGGACATATACACAAACCTGTAGCTATTAAAGGTGGTGCTGGTTATGATGAGTTGCATTTATTATCTTCAGGCTTTAATGAAAGAGTTTCAGGATTTGAAAAAATTGTTCTAGAAGGCTTAAATAATAAACAGCAACTGGACTTAACCCTTAAAGATGTCATCAATAATAACCAAGATATTAATCTTCATTATCTCACCATTGATGGCAAGATTGGCAAGTCTGTCGTGGATTTGGGCGCTAATGGTGGTGCTGTAGGCAAACCAAATTTTGGTGGTTTCCAAAAAGTGCTTAGCTACCATAACAACGGTAAACATATTGCAGAAAAATCAGGCTATGACGCTTATTGGGATGGCAATGATTTGCATACCTTAGTTTATATTCAGCATGGTATCGCTGTGATCTAACATGCTTTGTTTTTTACACTGATTGAACAAAAAAAACGCTCCGAAGTTCGGGGCGTTTTTTAGTGTTATCAGATAAGTTTTTTATGGTATTTAGCCTAATAGCACCTAAGCCAAAGATAAACCAATCATTAGCCAATAAAACAGCCACTTATCTATCATAAGTGGCTGTTTTTTGTGCGGTTTTATGGTTAAAATATACGATTTATGCCATTTAGTGCCGCCACTCGATAAGCTTCTGCCATAGTTGGATAGTTAAAGGTGGTATTGATGAAGTATTCTAGGGTGTGACCGCACTTCATCACTGCCTGACCGATATGGATAATCTCTGATGAATGGTTGCCATAGCAGTGGATACCTAGTATCTCTAGAGTTTCACGGTGGAATAGGATTTTTAGGACGCCAGAGCGTTCGCCGATGATCTGAGAGCGAGCTAGATGCTTAAAGAAAGCCTGACCGACTTCATAAGGGACTTGGTCACGAGTTAAATCTTCTTCGGTAGCACCGATACTTGAGATCTCAGGAATGGTGTAGATACCTGTCGGCACACTACTGATGAACTCTGCGTTCTCATCACCCACCATAAAGCCTGCTGCATTACGTCCTTGGTCGTAGGCAGCAGATGCCAGTGACGGCCAGCCGATGACATCACCGACCGCATAGATGTGGGGGACGTTTGTGCGATAGGTCTTATCCACTTCAAGCTGACCACGGTTATTCGCTGTCAAGCCGACTGCTTCTAGGTTTAGGCTGTCGGTGTTACCTGAGCGACCATTACACCAAAGGATAGCATCGGATTTGATTTTTTTACCGCTTTTAAGATGAAGTACGACACAGTCATCAAAGGTCTCTAGGTGGTCAATCTCTTCATTATTACGAATGCGTACCCCAAATTGACGAAAGTCATGGCTAAGTGCGTCAGAGATCTCATTATCCAGATAGCTTAGTAGCTGATCTTTATTATTAATCAAATCAACGACATAGCCTAGACCTGTAAAGATAGATGCATATTCACAGCCGATCACGCCAGCACCATAGATGATAATCTTGCGGACGACATAATCCATCTGTAAGATTTTATCTGAGTCAAACACGCGTGGGTGATCAAAATCTAGCAGGTCAGGGCGATAGGGGCGTGAGCCGACAGCGATGACCGCCTTCTCAAAGGTGATGATTTTATTACCTTCATCATGTCCTTGATCGATCTCTAGGGTGTGTTCGCCGATGAATCTGCCCCAGCCTTGGATGACTTCTACACGGTTACGCTCATAAAACAGCTTATGTGTGCTGACTTGGTTTGCGATGACACGGCGAGCCTTACTAAGTACTTTATTTAGCGGTACTTGGAAGTTATCGCTAAATGAACTAAAAATCGGATCACGTCTCATACTGATGATGTTAAAGACCGACTGACGCAGGGCTTTACTTGGGATTGTTCCGACATGGGCACAGTTACCACCCACTTGATCACGTGGGTCGATGACTGCCACTTTTAACCCAGACTTGGCAAGCTTCATGGCAGCAGCTTCACCAGCAGGACCTGCACCCAGTACGATGGCATCGTATTCATAGTTGTGTTTACTGGTTCTTTTTGTGGTGATAGCGACACGCTGACCATCTAGCGGACTGATGAGTAGATGGCTATTATCATGCTCTTCATAAGCAGTTTTGGGGGTGATAATTTCTGCTTGCTTAGCCTTAATATCTGGTTTATCGTCCGCTGTGTCGGTAGCAGGTTTTTGAACCTTGTCTTTTGACATACTAAAGTTTCCTGTGTGTTGATTTAATGTGAATTTGTTTAGCCAATCCGCCGTGCCAAACCTGTCATCTGTAATATGCGAGTGGCAATCTCTTCAACGCTCATCTCTGAAACATTAAGATTGGGGATTTTTTGGGCGGTGTAGATGGCTTGGATTGCACGCTGTTCTTCTTGGCATTGGGCAAGTGACGCATAGCGACTGCCTGCTTTTCGCTCTTGGCGAATGCGTACTAGGCGTTCGGTGTCAATGGTCAGACCAAACAGCTTATGGCGATAAGGTTGTAGCGATTTTGGTAGATTGCTTGTGTCTAAATCTTCTTCAGTTAGTGGGTAGTTTGCCGCACGAATGCCAAATTGTAAGGCAAGATACAGCGATGTGGGGGTTTTACCAGAGCGAGATAACCCCACAAGAATGATGTCAGCCCCATCATAATGCGTGGTTCTCGCCCCATCGTCATTATCTAGGGCAAAATGCACCGCATCAATGCGTGCCTTATAATCATCAGAATCAACATCGCCATGAGCCATGCCTGAGTGTGGGTCAGGGGTTTCACCGATTTCGCCTGCGATACGACTGATGAGTCCTTCATAGATGTCTAAATTGGTGGCATCTGCACTGTTGATGATGGTGCGAATCTCATCGCTGACGATGGTATCAAATACTAGGGGTTTTAATTTTGAAAACTGGTGGGCTTCATTGATACGTTTGACAGCTTCTTTGGCAAGCTCTGGGGTATCCACATAAGGAATGATTTTGATGTCAAATTTGACATTGCCAAATTGACTTAATAATGAGCGGCCCAGCGTCTCTGCGGTAATTGCCGTGCCATCAGAAATAAAAAACGCACTACGCATAGGTTTGGTGTCATTGGTGGTATTAGTCTTGGTGTCATGACTTGGAGTGTGAACGTACATAGCTAAGTCTTTTTTGCTTTGGGGTTTGCTTTTGAGTATAGCATAAAATTTGATTTTGATTAAGAGCTTTATTGGGAGTGGGTTTATTTTGGTGCTTGTGTTGGTGGTTTTGGTAAGTTTTTGGTAAGTTTATTAACTAAGTTAACTAAGTTTGATTAAAATTAAGTTAAGTAGTATTTAAAAAAATATTTTTGCTATTTTTTTTGTTAAAATAGGCTACTTTTTAGATAGGCAGGCATGGCCATCAAATTAGTCAAAAATAGCTTTCAAGGATTTGTATGTTTTCGTTTTTATCCGTAGAATTTGCGTTATTATTCATCGCCTTTTTTGCAATTTATTGGGCGTGCCGCTCAAAGCCTGCTTGGCAAAATATGCTACTGCTTGGCATAAGCTATGTGCTGATTTATTTGATGGCAGGGGTGCTAGCAGTCTTGGTACTGCTTGTGTTTAGTGTGCTTATAGGTGCTATCGGACAGGTGTTATCTGCCCCAAATGCCAAACATAAAAAACTGTGGCTTGTGGTTGGTGTGTTATTTACGTTGGCAAATTTAGCATTTTTTAAGTATTATGAATTTTTTCGTGAACACATCAGTCAAGTTATGCAAATGCAGGGGCTAGATTCTACTCATTTGGTAGCTAACATCATTTTTCCGTTAGGGATTTCTTATTATTCATTCCAAGCAATCAGTTATTTGGTAACGATTTATCAAGGCAAACTTGTATTGCCAAAACTCACCCTTTGGCAGACTTTGACGCATTTTTCTTTTTTTGCGACCATTTCAGCAGGTCCAATCACACGCCTAACTGATACCAAAGGCTTAAACGACATCACAGGCAATCCGTGTGGTATGCACGCCCAATGGCAGACGAGCAGACCACGCCACATCATCATGCCGACTTTGGCATTTGCATTGATACTGCTTGCCCTTGCCAAAAAATGGTGGTTGGCAGGATACTTGGCGGATCAGTGGGTCAATCCTGTATTTGCCAATCCGACTGGCTTTCATAGTCTTGAAGTGTTGGCGGCGATTTATGGTTATACCTTGCAGTTATTTTTAGATTTTTCTGGATATAGTGAAATGATGGTGGCATTTGGGCTACTTTTAGGATTTCGCTTGCCGATGAATTTTAACGCACCGCTACTGGCTCACAACATTCGTGAGTTTTGGGACAGATGGCACATCAGCCTATCTACTTGGATTCGTGATTATATTTATATTCCGTTAGGTGGTAGTCATCATGGTTTTGTGCGGACACAGCTAAATTTGATGATTGCGATGGTATTATCTGGGATTTGGCATGGCTCAACCTTGAATTTTTTGTTTTGGGGGCTACTACACGCCATCGCTATTATTTTGCTAAATGTAGGGGATTTGCTTGGACAAAAGATAACTGGCAACCCAAAAGGACGTAATTTTTTAACGAGTACTGGCATTTTTGGTCAGGTGGTCGGCGTGGTGGTTACGGTGCATTTTGTGGTATTTGCTTTTGTGTTTTTTCGAGCAACCACCTTTGATGAAGCGTTGATGATTTTTGGGGCGTTGTTTGGTAATCATCATATTACTTGGACAAATAACCCCATGTATCTGCTCTTTATTTTGGCGGCAGCTTGGCTGTGCTATCCTATGGCACGCACGCTGGCAATCAAAACTGCCCCAATGATTGCCAAAATACCGAGTGTGCTAATTTATCCGCTATTATTTGTTGGCTTTATGATGGTGGTGATTTTTGCACCTTCTGGCATACCGGGTTTTATTTATGCCAATTTTTGATGACAGTTTTTTGATGAGTTAAGTTTTTGACGCAATCAGGTACAATATCTTTTTTTATGACCACAAGTCTTTAATGACAGTTTTTTGATGAGTTAAGGTAAAATACATCATGACAAACACCAATAACCAAGCTTGTGACAAAGCGAATAACCATAAAGTCGCTCACGTTCAGCTAACCAAGCACCGTGCTACCACAGGGCATATCATGCCAAAAGGTTCGGTATTAGGGGCGTTGGTGTTTTTGATGGTTTCGGCGGCAGGCGGTATTTGGCTTATGCAAAATTCCATCAATGCTTATTATATACAGACTTACCACACACCAAGCCCCATGGCAAGCATAGATAATCCTGCGTGGCGATTGGGCGGTAAGATTGGTAATGAGCTGTATGCTCGCTATGGGGTGATGACTGGTCATATTGCTAAGTTTAATGAGTTGCAGGTGGCAAATTTTAATGCAAATTTTATCCCCACGCCAACTGCCAAACAGATACAGCAAACAGCGGATAATCCAATCATCACAGAGCCTATGTCGGCAGATACACAACAAGACGCACTTGATGACAGACAAGCTAAGATTGCCCACTCATTGACCATCAATTCATCCCAAAAAGTACTCTTTGCAGGCGATTCAATGATGCAAGGGATTGCCCCACACATTCAAAAACATCTGCAATCTTTGGGGATTGATTCAGTGAACCTAAGCAAACAAAGCACAGGACTTGCCTACCCAAAATTATTTGACTGGTCAAAGACCATCAAAGAAGCACTCACCAAAGACAGTAGTATCAAGGTGTTAATGGTCATGCTAGGTCCAAATGACCCTTGGGATATGCCAGCGTCTGATGGGCGTTATCTGAAGTTTGACACTGCCGAGTGGCATACTGAATATCAATCTCGCATGGCAGACATCATCAATTTTGCCACAGAGCGTGGCGTGGGTGTTATTTGGATTACGCCACCAAATATGAAAAAAGCCAAACTCAATCAGCAGATGATGATCCTAAATGACGTGATGGCAAAAGAGCTTGATCGCCATTTGGTAAAAGTCATTGACTCACGTCCTATTATGGGTGGGGTTGATGGGGTGTATCATGAGTATCTTAGCAAAGATGGCAAACAGATTAAGATGAGAACAGGCGATGGCATTCATTTTTCTGTGGCAGGACAAAAAATTCTAGCAAATCAGGTACAATCGTATCTTATCATTAACAATCAACCCTAAATCTTGCAATCACGCCATACTATTTTGGTCGTATCATCACAATAATTATGAGTATCTTTTATGAAAAATTGTAATTTTACTAATAAATATAACCCACTTACCACTTTGGTTAAGTCGTCTTTGTTCTTATTGGCAGGACTTGCGACTTGGGCAAATGCTAATTATTTGACCAACTTTGGCGACCCAAACACCAATCAGCTTATCAATGGTCTTAATCAGCATAGTGTGCATATTGTTGTGTTAGGCGACAGTCATACCGCAGGCGATACGATGACTGATGCTTTGCGTCGCTATCTACAAGATGAGCTTGGTGATGGTGGTATGGGCTGGGCGATGCCAATGTATATTAAAGGGCAACGCATGGCTCGCTTTGGCTATGATAATAATGCTTTTTCGTATGTGTATAGTCGCACTAATACTCACGAAAATTACACATTAGGGGGTATGATTGCCAAGCCTAACACAGTTGGTGCGACATTGACACTTAAACCAAAACACACCGAATCCCCCCAACAGCTGATGATGACGCTACGCCAAGACGCTGGCGATGGCGTATTTCATGCAACCGATATGGCAGGGCGGACATTTGAGATAGAAAGTCCGACCAAAGACGGCACTTGGCAGACGGTATCCTTAGGGCAAGTACAGCTTCCTATCACCCTAACCAATGCCAATGCAAGCAATTTAGCAATCGGTGGGTGGTGGGCATTTAATCCTAATGGGCGTGGGGCGGTGGTGTCTGCTTTGGGCATCAATGGGGCTCAGTTGTCGCAATTTAACCGCTGGAACACACAAGCATGGCAACGTGAGCTTGGGGTGATTTCGCCCACTGTGGTTGCTTTGGCGTATGGCACGAATGAAGGTTATAACGCCATCACAGGCGAACAGATGAGCCATGAACTAACGACTCGCATTCGCCAAATTCGCAAAGCTGTGCCTAATGCGGTCGTTTTAATCATCTCAGCACCAGAATCTTTAAAATCCTTATCTGGTCGCTGTGGCGTACGTCCTAGCACGCTTGACGATGTACAATCAGCACAAAGACGTGTCGCCCAGCACGAACGCACATTATATTGGGATTGGCAAGGCTATATGGGTGGCGTGTGTACGATGAAATCTTGGGTAAATAGCGGACGTGCCAGTAAAGACGGTGTGCATTTTTTGGCGACAGGTTATACACAAATTGGTCATCAATTGGCAAAAGATTTATTGATGCTGGCAGAACCCAAAAGATAGCCATATTTTTTGCCATATAAATGGTGGATAATGGCGGTAGTGCTTAAGTTATTGATTAACGCAATTTTCAAGCCCAAAGAACGCTCTTAAATGCAGTCATTAGGCAGGCACTATACGCATTTACTAGAAAAATAGTATCATTTTTATAAGAAATATCATTGAGTATTATGTTATTTCTCGTTATAATTTCGTAAACGTTAAGTAGTTTTACGACTTCTTGATAAATTCTTAATAAAATAAAAGGTATCGTACTATGGCACAAGTCATTGCTTTTAATCAACTGGGTAAAGATGATGTGGAGATTGTCGGTGGCAAGAACGCATCATTGGGTGAGATGATTAGTAACCTTGCCAATGTGGGTGTAAGTGTACCCAATGGCTTTGCGACCACCGCTGACGCTTTTAACCGATTTTTGAATGAAACAGGCTTGCTTGATAAAATCAATGCCGAGCTTAAAAGTCTAGATGTTGATGATGTTGAGCAGTTGGCACAAGTGGGTGCTAAGGTGCGTGGTTGGGTCATCGCCCAAGAGCTACCTGCCGACTTAGAACGTGAAATCCGCCAAGCCTACGATGAGCTGACAGGTGGGCAAGATGTGGCGGTGGCGGTGCGTTCAAGTGCGACTGCCGAAGATTTGCCTGATGCGTCCTTTGCAGGTCAGCAAGAGACCTTTTTGAATATTCGTGGCATTGATAATGTGCTGATTGCCATTAAAGAAGTATTTGCCAGTTTATACAACGACCGTGCCATCGCTTATCGTGTGCATAAAGGCTTTGAACACGCTGGCGTGGCATTGTCAGCAGGCATTCAGCGTATGGTACGCTCAGAGACAGGCACGTCTGGGGTGATGTTTAGTATTGATACTGAAAGCGGTTTTGATGAAGTGGTATTTATCACCGCAAGCTATGGTTTGGGTGAGATGGTGGTGCAAGGGGCGGTCAATCCTGATGAGTTTTATTTATCAAAAGCCCTGCTTGCCCAAAACCGCCCAGCCGTGGTTCGCCGTAATCTTGGCTCTAAGCAAATCAAGATGGTCTATGGCGATGAAGGCACGACCAAACGCTCCACCAAGATTGTTGATGTGGATAAAGCGGAGCGTCAAGCGTTTGCTTTGACCACAGATGAGCTGACACGCCTTGCCCATCAAGCCATCATCATTGAAAAGCACTATGGCTGTCCGATGGATATTGAATGGGCAAAAGATGGCGACACAGGCGAATTATTCATCGTCCAAGCTCGTCCAGAGACCGTCAAATCTCGCCAAGACAAATCTAGTATGGAGCGTTATGTTATCCAGTCAAAAGGGGCGAAAGTGTTGTGCGAAGGGCGTTCTATCGGTCAGCGTATCGGTGCAGGCAAGGTGCGTATTGTTACTAGCCTTGCCCAGATGAGCAAAGTCCAAGATGGTGATGTACTCGTCTCAGACATGACAGACCCTGATTGGGAGCCTGTGATGAAGCGTGCGTCTGCCATCATCACCAACCGTGGCGGACGTACCTGCCATGCTGCCATCATCGCTCGTGAGCTTGGCGTGCCTGCCATCGTAGGCTGTGGCAATGCCACCGAGCTACTTAACGATGGACAAGCGGTAACTGTCTCATGTGCCGAGGGTGATACTGGCTTTATTTATGATGGCGTGCTTGATTTTGAAATCCAAAAAAATTCCATTTCAAATATGCCATCGCTTGATTTTAAAGTGATGATGAATGTGGGCAACCCAGACCGTGCCTTTGATTTTGCCCAAATTCCCAACCAAGGCGTGGGCTTGGCTCGCTTGGAGTTCATCATCAACCGCATGATTGGCGTACACCCCAAGGCACTTTTGAACATAGACAGCTTACCCCAAGAGACCCAGACCCAAGTCTTTGAGCGTATCGCAGGTTATAATTCACCTGTGGAGTTTTATATCAACAAACTCATTGAAGGCATCTCAACGCTTGCCGTGGCGTTCCGTGATAAGCCTGTCATCGTGCGTATGAGCGACTTTAAATCCAACGAATACGCCAACCTATTAGGCGGTAAGCTTTATGAGCCACACGAAGAAAACCCCATGCTAGGCTTTCGTGGGGCGAGCCGTTATGTGTCGGATAATTTTTGTGATTGCTTTGAATTAGAATGTCGTGCATTAAAATATGTGCGTGATGACATGGGGCTAACCAACGTCAAAATCATGATTCCTTTTGTGCGTACCACAGACGAAGCTCGCCAAGTCATTGAATTACTTGATAAAAACGGCTTAAAACGTGGCGATAATGGCTTAGAAATCATCATGATGTGCGAGTTGCCAACGAACGCACTCTTGGCTGATGAGTTCTTAGAGTATTTTGATGGATTTTCTATCGGCTCAAATGATTTGACCCAATTAACGCTTGGGCTTGACCGTGATAGCGGTATCGTGTCGCACTTATTTGATGAGCGAGACCCTGCGGTCAAAAAACTCTTAGGCATGGCGATAGAAGCTTGCCGTAAGCAGGGCAAATATGTCGGCATTTGCGGTCAAGGTCCGTCTGACCACCCAGACCTTGCCAAGTGGCTGATGGAGCAAGGGATTAGCTCAGTATCACTAAACCCTGATACGGTGCTAGATACTTGGCTGTTCCTTGCCGATAAGTGATTTAATCCTAAGTTAATATTTGTCTATTGGCTTTATTTGTGTTAAAACCGATAGATTAAGACCTATGGTATTAACGTGATGGCACTATTTGCTAAAGATTAGGCAAATAGTGCCTAGTTTTAAGATTTTTTAACTCTAGCCATCAAAATTGGGTAAATCCTGCCAATTAACGAAACCTAAAAAATAGCGTCAGTCCAACAACAGCCAATATTTTATGTATTTATCATTAACATTAGATAAGTTTTGTTGATAATAAGAGCTTAAAATAAAACGATGATTGATTGATAAATCTTCTACAAAACAACAAAAATACAGCTAAAATCTAGTTGCATTTTTGTTGCTTTAAAAAACCACCATTAACTCATGTGATAAGGTAGCTTGTGATCAATTTTTTGTAGTTTCGAAGCTTAAATTGTTAGTTGCACAGCAATTTTGTTTTAAAGTTAAGGTGAATTAAGTTTGTGAATTGTCAGGTTTGTTCTGATAATTAAAGTCTATGGTATTTTTTTAAAAAGTTAAGAGTTTTTATGATTAAAGATAACTTTTTTGGTAGCCCAAATATTAGTCGTTACACATTATTTACATTATTGTTTCAAATGGGTATGGCGATTTCTTTGGCAGCTATGCCTATTTATTTTAAAAATGAAAATGCTGTTTCTGCTTATGGTGTGGCGTATTCAGTCATGGCGATTACGGGAGCATTTTCTTTTGTTTATGGTTTGTTTGTAGATAGAATTGGTTTTTCTAAAGCATTGTTGTTTGGAGTGATGTTATACGGTGTTGCTTTATGTATGAGAGTATTTACCAATCCAATCATTGCGGTAATAACGGCAATTATGGCAGGGTTGGGTGCTTCTGTTGCTATCCTTGCTAATCGCTCTTGGGTGTTGCAAATCTCACAAACAAGTAATGCTAATACCACTCAACTGACCGCAATGCGATCAATGCTTGGTAATATTAGTATATTGCTTGGCACAGCTCTTGTTTCTCTAGCGGCATATTTGTTTGAATCTATTTATTTTTATTTGTTAATATTAGCGGGATTATTGGTTTTTGGTTCAAATTATTTTGCTTTTCAAAACTATAAAATAATTAAATTGGAGAAGACAAATAAGAGTAGCTTGCAGCGAGAAAATATTTTTAAAAGTGAAAAAATAAACTTTACAATCATTTTATTTATGTTTGCTAATATGCTTTCAGGGGTTTATACAGGACTATTTAAACCTTATCTGATTTTAATGTTTGTGGATTATGGCGTGTCGGAACATAAATCAATATTTATTTATCTTTTAACTACTTTGGTATCCATATTATCAGGATTTTATTTATTAAAATATCATCATTTCATGAAAAATGTACCTTTCTCGGGATTTTTTATAGCGATGATTTCTCTTGCTTTCGTTTTTTTTGCCATGTTTGTTGGTCTAAGATATAATTTGGGCATTTGGTTTTTGTTTTTTTTAGTTCTTAGTCGTAGTGTATTTTTGAGCCTATCTAGCTCTTTTGAACAGGTTTTGGAATATGAGCTATTTAATAAAGCAACTTTAGCAATGGCTTTGGGGCTTACACAAACTTCTTTTTTGGCAGGAGATGCTCTTGGTTCATTAGTTACAAGTCTGTGGATTGATCCAAAAAATATTCATGATTATGCTAAAATTTGTTCATATTGTTCTATATTGGTGTTATTTCATATGATAATATTATTTATTTTAAAAAAATATAAAAAAATATAAAGGAGCTGTGCTAGATTAGCCTTACATTGCCACCATTTTCTTACTATTTTAGGCTGGTTGCAGGCAAGCCTAGTTAACTCTTAAACTTTTGTCTATCATAAAAAGGTAAACGTTTTTCTTGTTAATACCGCTGTATGTGCCTTAGCGTCTTTAACCACCATATAAACCTTGCATACGCTTATTTTTGATAAAGTCAAAAATAATTGCAACTATATCACTAAATAAATTTACTTGTATCAACCCCCATTTTTGGTTACAATAGCCCAAATTTTAACCCTATTTTATCATGAAAATCTATTTAGCACGCAATAATATCCAAGCAGGTCCTTATGGGTTAGATGAAATAAACCACATGTTAGCAAGCAATGAAGTTTTGTTGACGGATTTGATGTGGCATAAGGGCATGACGACATGGCAAGCAGTGGGAGAAGTCACCAAAGGGGCTTTAACATATCAGCCAAACCTTGATTTAGGTACAGCACAGCCTGAACCACAAGCAGGTGCTTTTGGTGATAATGTTGAAATGCGTGACGCCAAAAGACGTATTAGCGTGGCAGAATTATATGGCAAAAAACCTGAGCAGACCACTCATCAAACACAGCAAAACCACACATTCAAACCTACCGAACCTACTAAAGAGCCAGAAATTTGGCAAGGTCGTCATAGAATGCAGACACAGGTGGCAGCACAGGCGGTAGTGTATGCGTCAGTATTAAAGCGGTTTTTGGCGACGTGCGTAAATATGCTACTATTTATAGTGGCATTCATGCCATTTGTGCAGTCATTTATGGCACTAAATCCTAATGCAGATAAGCTAACCCAAGGTGATTTTGAAGCACGCTTAGCTTATGCCCAAGAGCTGACCCAGACCATCGATCCAACAGGGGCGAATATGACGCTGATGATGCTAATTGGCTTGTTGGTAGTACAGCTGATTATGCTGATTATGCGAGGACAGTCCATTGGTAAGCTTGCACTTGGCATTCGTATCGTGGATATGAATACGCATCAGCGTGCTGGTATTGCTAAGATTGTTGGTGTGCGTGGCGTGTTATTATTTATCATCTACTGGATTGCGTCTGCCATTCCATTTCAGCTAAATATCATCTTACTTGCCATAAACTACTTTATGGCAAGTAAACACCCCAAAAAACAAGGCTGGCATGATCGTCTTGCCAAGACAGTGGTGGTCAAAGCCCACCCCGCACAACTACAAAAAGATAAGTAATCATGGATAAAGCGGCCATATTAGCACGAGTACAGCTACCTGATGACTTTAAATTTGCACTGGCAGATGTGCTTACAAGCGACAGTATGGCAAGCTTGCGTGCGTTTTTGCAAGCCGAATACGCCCAGAATAAGACGATTTACCCACCAAAGTCACAAATTTTTAATGCACTAAATACCACGCCTTTATCACAGGTGAAAGTGGTGATTTTGGGTCAAGATCCTTATCATGGGGCAGGGCAAGCGATGGGCTTATCATTTAGCGTTCCAAAAGTCGTCCCAAAGCCACCATCACTACAAAATATCCTAAAAGAGCTGTCTAATGACTTGCATATTCCAATCAGCAATCATGGCGATTTGACGTATTGGGCAAGTCAAGGCGTGCTATTATTGAATGCGGTGCTAACTGTAGAAGCGGGGCGGGCGGGTAGCCATGCAGGCAAAGGCTGGGAGTTATTTACTGATGCGGTGATTGACGTCATTAATACTCAGACTACCAACACAGTATTTATTTTGTGGGGTAGTTATGCTAAGAAAAAAGGACGGTTTATCGATCCAAATCGCCATCTTATCTTAACTGCAAACCACCCATCGCCACTATCGGCAAATCGTGGCGGCTTTTTTGGTACAAGTCCCTTTTCACGCACCAATGATTATCTGATACGTCATGGCAAAGCACCGATTGACTGGGCATTGCCACAGACATAAGTGCGACTTTAGGCTTAAGCGATGACACCGTTTATTTTGGCTAGTACCCCAAAAGTCACCGATTTGCAGGCATTGCAGTTTTGGAGCGTGCAAGATGTTATGATGATGAACAAAGCCTTATATCTTGCTGATATCGGAGCAAGCCTTGGAGAGGTGCCAGTAGGTGCGGTGGTCGTGTATAAGGGTGAGATTATCGGTGAGGGTTATAACCGTCCTATCATAGATGCAGACCCTACTGCCCACGCAGAGATAGTCGCTGTTCGTAAGGCTTGCCATCATCTGAATAATTATCGCTTACCGATGGGTGCAACGTTATATATCACGCTTGAGCCATGCACGATGTGCCTTGGCATGATGGTTCATGCACGCATTAGCAGAGTGGTGTTTGGAGCAACAGAACCAAAAGCAGGCGTAGCAAAAAGCCAACTATCCTTACACACCATGCCGTTTTATAACCATTTGATTGATATACAAGGTGGCTTGCTTGCCTATGAATGCGGACAGAGATTAAGCCAGTTTTTTAAGAACAGACGCAAGCAAAAACGCCAAACTAAGAATGTAGAACAAGCTACCTAGGACCAATTATAATTAGTTGATAAATTTTCACCTTTTTTCACCTTAAAGGCGTGATTTTTGGTATGATAGGTTTTATTTGTCATGGAATTAATAATGAATCAGCAGGCACCTATCATCACAAGCCTTCTTGATAATGACTTGTACAAATTTACCATGTTACAAGCCATGCTCCACCACTTCCCCCAAACCCATAGTGTATATCGGTTCCGCTGTCGTAATAATGATGCAGCCGCCTATCCATTAGCAGATATTAAGGCAGAGCTAGAAGCACAGTTAGATTTACTATGTGAGCTAAAATTCACCCAAGATGAGCTGACTTATTTGCGTGGATTAAGATTTATCAAGTCTGATTTTGTTGATTATTTGGAGTTATTTCAACTAAAACGCCGTTTTATTAAGGTAACGGTAGATGAAGAAGGGCGATTGTGCATAGACATTGAAGGACCGATGATTCAAGCGATGTTCTTTGAGATATTTGTTTTGTGTATTGTCAGTGAACTATACTATCGCAGATTAGATGATAAAAAGGCACTAACGATAGGTCAAAAGCGGCTTGATGATAAAGTGGCGTTACTTCAAGAATATGCCAAATTACAAACCCAAGATACTCAAAATCCGCCATTTGTTATTGCTGATTTTGGGACACGCAGACGCTTTAGTAAGGCGTGGCATTATCATGTGGTTGAGACTTTGGCTAAGTCATGCCCATCTGTTTTTCGTGGCACTTCTAATGTATATTTAGCAAAACAGCTGGATATTACGCCGATTGGTACGATGGCACATGAATTTATGCAGGCATTTCAAGCATTAGACGTTCGCCTAAGAGACAGCCAAAAGGCAGCACTAGAATGCTGGGTGCGTGAATATCGTGGCGACCTAGGTATTGCACTGACAGATGTTGTTGGGATGGATGCGTTTTTGCGTGATTTTGACTTATATTTTGCCAAGCTCTTTGATGGGCTGCGTCATGACAGTGGCAACCCGTATGAGTGGGGTGATAAGGCGATTCATCATTATAATAAACTAAAAATAGACCCAAAAACCAAAAGCCTAACTTTTAGTGATGGTTTGACGATTGAAAAGGCGTGGGATTTACATCAATATTTTAAGCAAAGAATAAAAACGGCATTTGGCATTGGCACAAATTTAACAAACGACATGGGTGTAACTCAGTTAAACATCGTTTTAAAACTTGTACAATGTAACGGTCAGCCTGTCGCTAAACTGTCTGACAGCATTGGCAAGACCATGATTCAAGATGAAACGTATTTGGCATATTTACGCCAAGTGTTTGAAATCACGCCTTAATTGGTATAAAACCAAGATAAGATGGATGCTTAAAATAGCCGACTTTATGAGTGGGCTATTTTACTAAATATGGGCATTTTACTAAGTGTGGGCGTGTACTGGCTAGATCTCACCATCAAAGGCGTTTTTTAGGGCAAGATCAACGGCATGAATGCGTTTTTGACAGATTTTATAGGCATTGATTGATTCTTCTACGGTTGTGATGAGATTATCAATATCAAGCTCTGACGACTGTTCTAGTGCATTGGCATTGCGTTGCAAGACTTCATAAGCGTCTTTAAAGCTACTGTTTTCATCAATTAAAATCGGATTGGTGTTATTTGGTTTGTTCATAATACACTCAAGCTTAATGTGGTTATTTTATTGTACTCGTTTTGTCAAAAAACCACAAGAAGCAGCCAAAGACTTTTATCGCACATAAACTTTTTGACAAACATTATCTTTCTGATATGATAGGCGAGCATAGTATAAAATCGTGACAAGGCAGTAAGATTTTATACACAAGCGTTACTTTTTTAACAGTCAAATAACATAATTTACCCGCATAGGATATACGGTTGATGGTTATTTGCAAGGAGCTTGTATGACTCAGTTACATCAAGATAAAGATTCTTCTTTTACTCAAGAAAGTGATTTTCTAGCCGATGATAATCACACACCGCCGTCAGGTTCGGCACATTCTGAAGCGATTAAGGGCGTGATAATCACTGCTATCGCTGCAATCATTGCCTACTTTTTATACGCCAATGTTTTACCATTTGATGATTTGGCAAATAAAGGCTTGGCGTTGGCAATCTTCGTTGGTATTTTATGGCTTACAGAAGCCATTCATATCACAGCGACCGCTATTCTTGTGCCGATACTTGCAATATTTATTGGGATTCCTGACTTTGATACTAAAACAGCCTTATCATCGTTCTCAGATCCGATTATCTATGTGTTCTTTGGTGGTTTTGCTTTGGCTGCAACCATGCATGTACAAAAACTTGACCAAAAAATTGCATACAGCTTAATGGGTTTGGCTCGTGGGCATCTTGGTGTGGCAGTGCTGTTAATCTTTGCTACCACAGCAGGGCTGTCTATGTGGATTAGTAACACAGCAACCGCAGCGATGATGTTGCCGTTAGCATTAGGGCTACTTACACAAATAGACGCTAAAAAAGACCGCAATACGTTCATCTTCGTGTTGCTTGGTATCGCTTATTCTGCATCAATCGGCGGTCTGGGTACTTTGGTAGGCTCACCACCGAACGCCATTGCCGCCAAAGAGATTGGTCTTGATTTTGCAGGTTGGACTAAGATTGGCTTTCCAGTCGCACTTGTTATGATGCCAGTTTTATTAGGTGCGATGTATTTAGTATTACGCCCAAATCTAAACCAAAAGGTGGATATGGGAAATCGTGAAGCTGTACCTTGGACGCTGCCACGCGTACTGACGATTATTGTGTTCTTTGTAACAGCAGTGAGCTGGATTTTTGGCAAGCAGCTTGGTCAGACGTTTGGGTTTGATAAACCAGATACGGTGATTGCCATCTTGGCGGCAGTAGTTGTGCTATTGTTTGGATTGGTCAGCTGGAAACAAATCTCTGATAATACTGACTGGGGAGTACTCATGCTGTTCGGTGGTGGTATCGCTTTATCAAACATCATGAAAAGCACAGGAGCTTCGGCGGTATTAGGTGAGCAGATTTCAGCTTGGCTTGCAAATGCACCGACTTTACTTGTGATTGTAGCGATTGCTGCGTTTATTATATTTTTGACAGAGTTCACGTCAAACACCGCATCAGCTGCACTACTTGTGCCAATCTTTGCACCTATTGGTGTTGCGTTAGGCTTACCAAAAGAAGTATTGATATTGGTTATTGGTATCGGTGCATCATGTGCATTTATGTTACCTGTAGCAACACCACCAAACGCTATCGTGATGGGTACAGGTTATATCAAGCAACGAGATATGATGAGAATCGGTTTTGTGCTAAATCTCGCCTCCATCGTTATTGTAACCATTTTTGCCTATTGGTTCTGGCGTTAATTTTAACGTTAAAAGCCGCATCAACTTTGGTGCGGTTTTTTTTGTGGGTATGGTAAAAAGATATTGCCAGTATTGATGTAAGCTTGGGCGTTTTAATAAATGGCTTTAAAGACAAAAAAATAAGATGATATTTGATAATTATACCAATGCAATCATCGCTTTATTTTTGATAAACGTTAATTTTGCACTATCTTTAGCTATTAATTTTAAAAATTTTTATGGCATAATGCCCAAAATCCATGATGACACTCTATTTAAACCTGATAACATATAGCTTTGGGTGGGGTTTAACCTCACGAATAAAAAGTATGTCCGTTTTGTCAAAGTCAAAATACTGCTAAAAATGGTAAAAAGCACCACAAACAGCAGTATTTATGTAAATCCTGTCATCGTCAATTTTTATCAGGCAAACACTTAGATAATCAATAACTTTGGCATAAAGCACGAAAGCTACTTAAATGAGCGTAGTATAACCTTTGATGATAATACACAAAAGATAAGAACATGGTACACACAAGCGGGTTAAGAAGTGCTTATAAAAGTTTAAGGGAAAATCTACCATACCTATTTATCCATCAACAAGACGGCACAGCTAATACACCAAACACAACCAATAAGCTAGAAGGTTTATTTTCTCATTTAAAACAGTCTTTGCGTTGTCATCAAGGATTAAATAAAGATAGAAAAGTAAAGTTTATTGATAATTTTTTAAGGAGCTATGGTGGGACTGGTGTGCCATAAATAAAAACACTCATATCATGAAAATAAGTATGAGTAAGGTGTGAGTGTTTTTTTATCATGAATTTTTGCATATTAGACCTAATTTTTTATTTATCTCTTTAATTTTTTTTTGTATATAAAACTCTTAAAAAACGATTCACACTATGCATACCCTGTACAGAGCAATTAAAAATATTTATAAATCATATAGTTAACCTGTGCAGGGCTTAAAGCAAACCCTGCACACACTATGCACGGATATATTCGTTGACTTAGCTTATATTCCCACTTGCAATAGTGTTTTGAGTTGTTATCATGGCTGCCACGCCTTATTATAAGATTCATACGCCCATTACGTTTCTTGCCGCTGCTACCGAAAGCTATGCGAACGTCGATAAGTATGCTGATTTATGCTATTGATATTATTATCTTGCTAAAACTAGCGGTCATGAATTACAGTCCATGATCGCCAAGCGTGATAACTTGGCATACTTAAAAACGCATTATCGCTTGGCGATTGCCCATACTGTCGATTTGCGATGTCACACGCCAAGCCCGTCATGCATAACGCAATATCCAAAAACAGCTACACGACTATTGATAGCTGTACCATTTTGTAGTATTTCGCTACGATAGCCGTTCGGTATATGAATGGCTTATTAATTTTGTTAAGATGTACCTTTAAACCCTTGCAGATTAAGGTTTGCAAAGGTTTTTTCTATTTTTAGGGAATTGACTATGGCTTTAGCGACTTGTGTCCCCGATTATCTGCAAAGCCTAAGCTTAAGCAAAACTGGGTCAAGGGTCGTGGCGGACGACTTCGTGAAACTATTTTAGTAAGAGATCGGTGTACTTGTCAGCATTGTGGCTTAATTGGCGGTCAGCTTGAGCTTGATTATATCGTGGATGTCGCACGTGGCGGCAGTGATGGCATCACAATCTGCAGATTTTATGTCGAACTTGCCATCAGACCAAAATTCACGCCGAATCACA
This sequence comes from Moraxella nasovis, assembly GCF_022701215.1. Classification (NCBI taxonomy): domain Bacteria; kingdom Pseudomonadati; phylum Pseudomonadota; class Gammaproteobacteria; order Moraxellales; family Moraxellaceae; genus Moraxella; species Moraxella nasovis. Next base: position 1,959,003 of record NZ_CP089976.1, read on the forward strand.
ACAAGAAAATTATAGGGGGGGGTAATTTTTTAAAACCTTAAATCAGCGGACACCACACCCCTTCTTGTTTACAAAAAATTTTTGATTTTGGCAAAAATATCCTAAATCTTCGTTTAATCTAACGTAACACTAGTTACATAATATTAGTAACATTAGTTGCATAATATTACAAAAAAATATGGCAATCACTCAAAAACAAAGAAATACGCTCGTCTTGTGGTGAGTGGCATGGAACTTCATACCGCAGCCCTAGAAGCGGGCTGTAAGAATCATAAGGCGGCTCGTAAGTTCGTCGCTAACATGGCACATCGTAAGAACGTGCAGGCCATCTCTCAATATCCCCTAATCTACTAATGGCAAACGATTTTAATAACATAGATGTAGATTTTGAAGTTAGGACAGATGAGTGCGTTTTTACGCATAAAAAGGGTTTGTTTGGGGCAGGGCTTTTGGTATCTGACCGCATAGCTAAGCAAGCTAAGCAAGCCCAAATATGGGAGCTGTCAGAACGTGAACGAAAGATTATTGATAGGTTGGGGGAATGAACGAATTTATTGAATACGGCAAATGGGCAAGGCATAACCCTGACCGCTTAGGCTATCCATCCCCTTGGCTTGAGATGATTATGCGGAATAACGTGCCAAGCGAGCCGTTATCGTACAGCATCACAGACGATAGGGCGATGATGATAGATAAGGCGGTGTGTAAATTGGCAAAGTATAGTCTGCTACAATACCAAATCTTTTGTATGTATTATTTGGCACGCCTAAGTGAGCGTAATATCGCCCAAATGGCAGACGAGCGAATATTAAAGAACAAGCGTAACCGTGTCAAAATTGAGCTTGAAAAAGCGTGTGCGTTTATTGCAGGCGTGCTTGAAGCAGAGAGTTAAAGAAACAATAGATTTAAATTATTATGGTGGTCAAGCACTCATTTTACGGTAGATATTTTTTTATAAAAAACACTTGACTGGCTAGCCAGTAGCAGGTATAATCTACCCATAATCAAGAAGTGTGTAAATTTTCTTGGTTATTATAAGAATTTGATTTTAAAACCCTTGCAAGCTAGCAAGGGTTTTTTATTTGCCAATCTTTCTAGAAGAAAAAGATAGTTTTTGCTTTACGCCATCAAATCACGACTGGCAAGCTGCGCCAAATAGTTGCTACGGCTTTTATATAGCGATTTATGAGCGGATACTTTTTCATCAATCCGTGCAATCAGACGAGATGGCAAGGTTACGTTGATTTTTTCGCTTTTACCCATATAGGCAGATAGGTCAATATCTACCACCGCCCATGTCATGCCTTGATAGTCTGGGTTTTTTGCATGGTCTGCAACATTTTTGGCAAGTGGAATGTCATCACCGTCCTTTGCTAATCCGTCAAGGTGTAGGCTGATGGCTTCATGAACGCTTTTGATGGCATCATCTAAACTGTTTCCTGCACTAAAACAGCCTGGTAAGTCAGGGACAATCACGCCAAAACATTCATTATCATTGGCAGGGCTTTCAATGGCGATGGGGTAATACATGGGTTCTCCTATGGGATTAAGTGCCAGCTGGGTTAGTTTAACCCAGCTTGTTTTAAAATGCTCTTGTAGGTGCCAATGGGTATGTCTTTGTCAGGGTGCTTTACCGTAACTTTCCCCTTTTTAGTGGGGTGTTTGTATTGGTGATGGCTACCAACTACGTTTACTTCATACCAACCGTCATCAATGAGCATTTTGATGATAACACGGCTTTGCACTTAATCACTCCTGTTGTAAATATGGAGTTATTATAACCCCAAATGACAATTAGTTCAAGAGTTATTAGAGTTATTTTTAAAAATATTTGATAAAAAAGGAGCGTAAGCTATGGCGAAACTTACGCCAAAACAAGAACAATTTTGCCAAAAATACATAGAGCTGGGCAATGCGTCTGAAGCCTATCGCCAAAGCTACAATGCTAAAAATATGAAAGATGAAACGGTTAACCGCAACGCAAAAGCCTTATTAGACAACAACAAGATTACAACAAGATTAAACGAACTTCGCCAAGCCCACGCCAACCGCCATGATGTGACGATTGATGAGATGTTATCAGCTTATGATGAAGCATATCAAATCGCCAAACTGAACGAGAACCCAACGGCGATGATTAGTGCCATTAATGCCAAAGTTAAGGTCTTAGGCATGGATAGGCAGTCAAAATCAGAGATTAGGATTAAAGAGTTAGAAGCCCAATTAAAACAGCTTGAAATTGACCGCCTAAAAGCTCAGATGATAGACACTACAGGCAATGAAATTCAAATTAACGTGGTAAGGGTTAAAAATGAATGAAATTAGATTTAACACTGACCGCTCCACAAGACGACTTTGTATTTAGTGATGAGATTTATCCGCTATTTGTCGGTGGTTTTGGTAGCGGTAAATCAGAAGCGTTATTTAAACGCTTAATTATCCAAAAGCTAAAATACAGACAGTTAAGCCAAGGGTATTTTGCTCCAACGCATGATTTGATACGGCTTATTGCTTTTCCACGCATTAGCCAACTGCTGACAGATTGCGGTTTGTCGTTTAAGCTTAATAAATCTGAAAAGATATTTTATATCGCAGGTTTTGGTGAGATTATTTGCCGTAGCATGGATAATCCTGATAGCATTGTTGGTTTTGAAATTGCTGACGCTGTTATTGATGAGCTAGATACCTTAAAGACTGAACACGCTAAAAATGCGTGGAATAAAATCATCGCGCGGTGCCGTCAAAAAAAGCCTGATGGCAAGCCAAACACGGCAGCAGTTGGCACAACGCCAGAGGGCTTTCGTTTTTGTTATGAGCGTTGGGTAAAAAATAGCGGTACGCACTATCAGCTGTATCAAGCACCAACCGCGTCAAATCCTTATTTACCGCCAAGCTATATAGACAGCTTAAAGGCAAGTTATCCACAAAAGTTATTAGATGCTTATCTAAACGGTCAATTTGTCAACTTAACAAGCGGTGCGGTTTATCCTGACTTTGACCGTGTTTTAAATCACACAGACGCTGTTATTCAGGCAGGCGAGACCTTGCACATAGGTATGGACTTTAACGTGCTTAAAATGGCGTGCGTGGTGTTTGTCGTGCGTGATGGTATGCCTTTGGCGGTAGATGAGATAACAGGCGTTAGAGATACGCCAACGATGGCACAGATACTAAAAGAACGCTATAGCGGTCATGAAATTTGTATTTACCCTGACGCAAGCGGACATAATACAAGTTCTAAAAACGCAAGTCTTTCAGACCATGATATTTTAAGACAATATGGCTTAAAGGTCTATGTAAACAGCACCAATCCAAGCATTAAAGACCGCTTAAATGCGGTTAATCGCTTAATCTTAGATGGGCAAGGTAAGCGAACATTTAAGGTAAACACCAAGCAATGCACCGAGCTTACAGACGCACTAGAACAGCAGGTGTATGATAAAAACGGTATGCCCGTCATCAAGGTAAAACCAACAGCCAAATACGCCAAATCATATTAGGTACAAAAGCACGCCGTTATCAAGATGGTATTACCAACGTAACCAAACGCCATGCTAATGCCATTGTAAGAACTATTGTACAACATGAAGCGTCACAAGCTAGGGGAGAACTTGCCAAACAGCTAGGCATTGATGAGATTAAAGTAGTAGCAACCTTAGATGGTCGCACAAGTAGCATTTGCCGTAGCCTTGATGGGCAAATCTTACCTTTATCACAAAAACCGCCTTATCATGTTAATTGCCGTACAAGCTACATTTTATGGCATGGCAAAGATGTAAAAACTCGTGCAAGTATGAACGGAGTAGTTAAAAACCAAACCTATTATGAATGGCTTGCCACGCAAGATGATAAGTTTCAAGATTTTGTATTAGGTAAAGAGCGTGCTAAGTTATTTCGTGATGGCGGTTTATCACCCACAGAATTTAGCGATTTACAGCTGGATAAAAACTTTAAGCCTAGAACGCTTGATGAGATTAGGGCAATAGAGCCTAAGGGGTTTGAAGGGGTGTTTGGTGATGTGTTACAATCATCAAAAATAGATGAGAGTGCCATAATGCGAACTGATTGGGGTGATTTTCCTAATGCGTTAATTGCTCACACCAAAGATACCATCACCACGCATAAATACTACCAAAAAGCCAAGGCGGGTGATGCACAAAGTGCGTTTTTATTGGTTGATGAGTTTTTGAGTGATGACTTTGTCAAGGAAATGGGTCAATCCATACGTCATTATAAGGATGTGCATATTGTGCCAGTTCATGCCGAAGAACAACAAGGGCGTAATAAGATCCCTATGGCGTACGCATTGGCGTTGTCAGAAATACTAGGTGTTAAGATGGACTTGGGGATTGTACAAGCAGACAGGGCGTATCGTACGTCATCTGATGGGGTTGGACGGCTACTAAAGCGTGTGAATTTTGACGGTGATGTGGTGGCAGGTCGCCATTATGTGATTGTTGATGATGTCATCACACAAGGCGGTACTTTGGCAGATTTACACAGTTTTATTGAAAATAAAGGCGGCAGTGTGATTTTGGCAAGTACCTTGAATGGTAAGCCAAATTCTGCTAAACTACCCATAACAAAAGCTACGCTTGGGCAATTCGCAAACAAGCTGGCAAAGAACTTGAACACTGGTGGCAGGAGCAATTTGGTTATGACTTCTCAAAATTCACAGAATCTGAAGCAAGATACCTTGCCAAACAAATCCACAGGTACGGCATTGACAGCGTCCGAGATACGCTCTTTACGTCAAGACTTAAAAGAGGCTTATGAACAAGGCAAGGGTTTTTTCAAGGCTAGGCGATTGCAGACCTCTCACTATTAGAGACAAAATCCTTGCGTCAAGACCTTAAAGATGCCTATCATCAGATAATGAAAATGGATCAAAAATGATAATCAAACACCGTTCTAAATGAGCGGTGTTTTTTATTGGATAAAAACTTTAAACCTAGAACACTTGATGAGATTAAGGCAATAGAGCCTAAGGGGTTTGAAAGGGCGTTTAAAAATCCCTTACCGATTGATGATGGTAGCTTAAAACAAAATATTGAACGTCTATTACCAAAGGTGAAGAACCTAGATAGAAATAGTTCAATGGCGTTTAGAAAACAACACGCCATAGGGCAAAAATGGACAGTAGCAACCATCAGTGAGAAAGCACAAAAACAGTTAGGTGCAAAAACAAAAGACGTTTGGCTATCTGATGATACCTTAATCAAAATGATTATCCATCACCCAGAACAGGCGGATTTACCACTATTTTTATCGGTGCAGGATATTTTAGATAATGCGATTACAGTTATTCAAGAAGATGATTATAGAGCAAGTTTTTTTAAACGTGGCGATGGTATTTATCAAGCAACCCTAAAAGCCACGCAAGACAGACAAGAGATTTATTTGTTGACGGTTTTTAAGATGAGTGAGAAAGAATTTGAGAAGACTAAGAAAAGAAAGGCAAATAAGATAATAAAATAGCTACTGGTGGGACTACCACTCCCCACACCCTCCCTCTTACCCCACACGCTAGCGTGCTGTGGTTACGGCAGGTAGAATTCACCGTGTCGCAGTAGCTATATTGTTATTATACAGCTATTTACTTAATTTATCAAATGGCTATAAGAATATAACACCGTCTTTTGGCGGTGTTTTTTTTATTGGATAACCTATGAACACCACAACCATACAAAAACTAATCGCCAAGCATATCGCCACTATGCCAAATTATAATCCTAAGGCATGGGTTACAGGCAATCATAACTATGTACCTACCGATATATGGCATAGAGTAAGCCTACAAAGTGCAGGGGCTATCATGAGCGGTATGGCAGATAAGCCTATGAGCCGTGAGATAGGGGCGGTGGTGGTGCAAGTATTTACAAGGCAAAATATTGGCGAAAAAAGAGCAGTAGAACAAGCAGACACCATCGCTAATCATTTGGCGTATTATACTGATGAAAACTTAGAATTATTAACGCCATCGGTGGTTATAGTCGGTAGTGATAACGACTGGTGGCAAGTTAATGTGAGAGTGCCTTATCGGTATAAGTAAGCAAATTTTTGATTAAAATTCTAGGGTTTAGTATGCAATCTATCAATTTAAAGCCTGACAATTTTATTAAATTCTTTTGGCACATTGTGCTAATGATAGCGTTTTTAAAAGTAGTATGGGTAATTACCAACATTGCATTAGTGCATTTTGGTTAAGCCCTTAGCAATCGCCCATTAGGGCTTTTTTTTTGGAGTAAATTTATGTCAAGCGGTGCAAAAGTAGTAACAGCGTATGCCAAGCAGACCACAAAAACCGTGCCAACTACAGGCTGGAAAATCTTGCCAAATATCAAAAACGGCTTATCGGTTAATAACACACTAACTGATAGCGAAATGTTATCAGGTTCACGGATTAAATCGGCAGGCATGGTAACAGGCGGTGAAGTAGCAGGCGAGATAGAAACCGAATTACAATATGGCGTCTATGATGAGCTATTAGAAGCGGCATTTTTTAATGAATGGCAAGCAGACGCAAGAAATACTAAGTTAAAAAAGCTTAGCATTGGTGATACTAAAAAGATGTTTGCCATATCAAAAGACTTTAGCGATATTAACGTAAACCACGTCTTTACAGGCTGTGTTATCAATAGCCTAAAAATTGACATTACGACTGATAATCTTATCAAAGCTAATTTTGGGGTGATGGGGCAAGGCTATCAGCATAGCAAAGAGACATCATTTGCTAAAACCCCTGCTACTGCTACTGTAGGCAAACCTGCAAGCGGTTTATCCATCGGAACGATTAAAAAAGATGGTGCTGATATTGGTATTTGTGTTGAAAGCTTTAGTTTTGAGATTGACAATGGGGCAGAAGTACAAAAGTGCTTAGGCGATAATATCTATGGCGGTAATATCGTCGCTATGCTTGCTAATATTTCAGGCAGTTTAACGCTTGCCTATGGCGTAAAATCGCATGATTTAATCGTCAATCAATTAACAGGGGCAACCGTATCGCTAGAAATCCCCATTTCATTTAATGAAACAGATAAATACATTATCAAAATACCAAAAATGCAAGTATCAGGGGAAATTCCAAGCCCATCAGGCACTGACCTTGTCACCATTGATGTTAGCTATACCGTCGTTGAAGAAAGCCCAATTATTGAAAAACACCAAGCATAAGGAGAACACACATGGCATTTAGTTTAAAAGACTTAAAAAAACCAAATCAAGTTGTTGGCGAAGTAGTACGCACGATTAAGCACAAAAGCGGTTTACAGCTTGAGCTTGTTGTCAAACAAGACACCGCCTTTGAAAGGGCTTTATCTAAAGTACAAACCTTATTGAATGACACCAAGATTAAAAAAGATGATTTAAAGCGTGCTAACCAAACCGATATTACAACTAATGAAGCTTTACTAATGGTTATCGGTGAATACAACATTAAATCATGGAATGTAGATGTAAACGGTGAGCCTTTAGAGCCTAGCGGTGATAACCTGCTTATTGTCTTAGCAAATATCAGTGATGGCTTGCCTGAGCTTTTAAACACGCTATTTGACACCTTTACCGAGATGGGGCATGAATATAGTGAACAGGTGCAAGCTGTGAAAAAAAAGCCATCGAGTACTACAAATGGCAAAAAACAAAGTCAGAATTAAGCCCAAAGCGGATTGAGATTTATCAAAGGTTAAACCTACCCTTGCCTAATGAGGTTTTGGGTAGTGCTTTACTTGATGATATTATCCATGTATTTGTGATGGCTTGCCGTGAAAGACGTTATGCAGAAGGTACGCCCTTACCGCTATCGGTTAGCGATGTTAGCCATGTACTCGCGGTGTATCATGTGAATATGGCAAGATGGCTGATTGATGATATTGTTTTTGCATTAGATGAGATTGTAAGGGGATAAAATGTCAGATACACGCATGAGCATCACCATTGATGTGAAAAATGCAGACCAATTAACAAAACTGCAACAAGCATTAAAAGACGTTGATAAAACGACGCATCAAGCAGGCAAAGGCATTGATGACGTTGCCAAACACTCAAAAGAGGCAAGTAAGCAAGCAGGTGGCTTATCAAAAGCCTATGGATTGTTAAAAACAGCGGTGGTTGGCTATTTATCAATCGGTGTGGCAAGTAACATTACAAATACAGCTGACGCGATGACTACATTAACCAGTCAAATCCGTATTGCCACAAATAGCACAGATGAATATAACAAAGCTTTTCAATCGGTGCGTGAAATTGCTAACGCTAACGGCACATCAATGCAAGCGGTGGGCGAGCTATACACAGCAAACACAAGGGCGTTAAGCCAGCTTGGTAAAAGCCAAGATGAAGTGATACATTTTACCAAAAACTTAACGCTTGCTATGAGAGTAGGGGGCGGTTCGGCAGAAGGGCAAGCGGCAGCAATACGCCAGCTAGGGCAAGCCTTAGCAAGTGGGACATTGCGTGGTGATGAATTTAACTCGGTAGCTGAACAAGCACCTGAGATTATGAACATTTTAGCCAAGCATTTAAAAGTTACCACAGGCGAGCTAAAGGATTTGGCAAAAAAAGGTAAAATTACCGCTGATGTGCTTTATAACGCTATGGCAGGGGCAACAGACAACCTAAGCGAAAAGGCAGCTAAAATGCCTATGACCATCGCCCAAGCAAGGCAAGTGGTTGAAAATGAATGGGGGGTAATGGTTGAAACTTTTGTCAATCAAACAGGCATTACAGATACTTTAGCTAAAATCGTTATATCAATTGCACAATTAATCCCTAAAATTACCGAAACAGTCAAAGAGTTTTTGGCTATGCCATCGGTGCTAACAGCCGTACAAACAGGTACACAGCTACTTAGCAACGCATGGGATTTATTAAAGCAAGCTTTTGATGTCATCATGCCTATTATCGGTGATGTCGTCGCTAAAATCATTGAATTAGAGCCGTATTTAACGCCCATTGCAGCAGGGGTGGCAAGTGCAGCAGCTGCTTTTAAGGCGTGGAATTTCGCACTTGGTATTTATAACGGTATCGTGGCTTTATCAGCGTCTGTTACCACCGCCTTTGCAGGGGCATTAGCATTTATCACAAGCCCCATTGGGATAGCGGTGCTTGCTATCGGTGCATTGGTGGCAGCAGGTGTGGCACTGTATAAAAATTGGGACACTGTTGACGCTAAAGCAAAAGAGATTTGGGCAAGTATTGAGCAAGCGTTTGATAAAGCCAAAACCGCCATCAATGACAAGCTAACCCGTATCAAAACGTATTTTAGCGATACGTTTAATGCTTTGCCTAAGCCTGTGCAAACTGCTTTGGGCGTGATAGGGCAAGTATTTAGCACACAGTTTAACGTGGTACTTGAGATAGTTAAAGGTACGTTTAAGCTTATCAATAACGCCTTCACCACCGCCTTTAATGTCATCAAAGCCTTAGTCAAAGGTGATATGGACGGTGTAAAAAAAGCAATCTTTGATGGCTTAAAAAACGCCTATGCCATCATCCAAACCATGCTAGGTAGCATTGCAGCAGCGTTTTTGGGGCTAGGTAGTAAGCTACTACAAGCTGGGCGTGACGCTATCCAAGGCTTTATTAACGGCATAAAAGAAAAGTTTAATACAGCAATAAGCACGGCTAAAAACTTAGCAGATTCTGTCGTTACCAGCGTAAAATCTACACTTAATATTCGTTCACCGTCTCGTGTGATGAAAGAACTAGGCAAGCATACCGCTGATGGTTTTGCCTTAGGCATTCGTAATAATGCAAGTAAAGCTACTAAAGCCGCCCAAAAAATGGCAGAAGACGCCAAAAAAGCGGTGGCTGACGCGGTGGCTAGCATACAGCGTGAGATAACCTTATTTGGCAATGATAGCCGTGTTGACGCCCTACAATACGACATCAAAGCAGGTAAATACGGCAATGCTGATACAACTAAGCTTAGTAAACTTACTCAAGAATACGAGCAGATACAAAAAAATGCCAAAGCTGATGAAAGACGCCAAAACGCCTTAAATCGTGTTATTGAGCTTGAAAATGCCATCAAAAAAGTTGGCATGGACAAATGGCAACTGTTGCAATTTGAATTAGATACCCTAGAAGAATACAAAGACGTATCAGATGAGATTAAGCAAAACATCATCAACACATCAAAAGCACTAGATGAGCATAAGCTTAATGATACGGTTAGCCAAGAAGTTGCCAAAATCAATAGCGAGCTTAGCAAAAACCAATATATCTTAGCGAATATCACAGATAAGTATGCAAGCTTAAAATGGGATAGTAAGCTTAAAGGCTATACTGATGCACAAGTAGATAGCATTGTTATGGCAACTAAGCAAGCGGACGCCTTTGCTGATTTTGTACAATCACAACAAGCCATTCAAGATGCATTAGCTAATAACACCAACGTTTATCAAGGTACGATTGATAAGCTTAAAGGGGCGTTAGGTGCACCAAATAGCACAATAGGCGGTATTGCTAACATTGCTACAAGCGTCTTTGATAATTATAGCGTATCAAAACAGCTTGATGAAAAGCACCAAGCTGAGCTTGACAAAATCAAAGCACAAGAGGACGCTAAAACCATCACAGAATACGAAGCACAACAAGCACGCCTAGAACAAATGCAGCAATACGAAATGGCGCGACAACAAATCAAAGAACGTAGCGAACAATCACTATTAGGCACGATAACAGGTGCTGCTAAGGCGATGTTTGGCGAAGGGTCTCGTGCTTATAAAGCGTTATTTGCTTTTGAAAAAGCGATGGCGTTAAAGCGTATTTTGGTGGCAAACCAAACCACATTAGCACAAGCGTGGGCGTCTGCCCCATTTCCTGCTAACTTAGGGGCGGTCGCGGTCGCAGCGGCTAAAAGCGGAGCGTTGGTTGCGGCACTAAATGCCATATCAGCCCCAGTAGGTCAAGCCCATGATGGCATTATGTCTGTGCCTAAGTCTGGTACGTGGAATCTAGAAAAAGGCGAGCGAGTACTGCCTAAGCACACCGCCCAAAATCTAGATGACAAGCTAAACCGTCTTGGCAATGGGCGTGGTGAAACCAAAATCATCATCAACAACTACACGAGCGAAAAGGCAAGCGTGGAACAACAGCCTAATGGGGATATCATGGTGCAAATTGGCAAGATGATTGACAGCAAGGTTGAAACAAAGGTTAATCAGCGTTTTATTCAAGCACGACGTCAAGGGGGATTACTCTATGACAGATAATTTAAAAACCTTTGGCTGGCATATGAACATGGGGGCAGCAGCAAGTGTTCGCCAAGCGGTTACCAAAATACAGTTTGGTGATGGCTATGCCCAGCGTGTCAGCCATGGCATTAACAACAAACGCACCGATTGGAGCGGTGCTAAGACAGGCGACTGGCAAACTGTCATCAAGCCCATCATGGATTTTCTTGATGAGCATGGCGGTGTCAAGGCGTTTTTGTGGACAAATCCCCACGGTGAGACGGCTAAATACGTTTGCCAAGATTATGAAGTTTCCCAGCGAAAAGGCAACTTTTGGCAGATTAGCCTTAAATTTGAACAGACCTTTTGAATGGGCGTAATCATACGCCCCTACACCGCCCCACTATCTAAAAAAATAGGGGGCTTTTTAATGGAGATAACCATGACTGAAACAACTCAAACCCCAACCACCCTAAACCGCACCGAAGCCCAAGTGTTGCAAGGTTTTATCAGCCAAGTGGACTACTGGCAAATGCAACATGGCGAAAAAGCTGACACGGTAGAGATTATCTACTACCCTGATGATGAAGGCTTTGATGTTTTTAATGGCGAAGAAAACAATGAGCTTTTAAAACGTAACCGCACCACCGTATTTCGTGCTGATATTCTAGCTTGGGCAAGTAATCAGCTTAAAAACCTACAAGGCTGGAATAATGATAAAACCGTAACCGCCTTTACGTTAAGTTTTAAAAATGGCGAATATGGGGTATTGGTGGACGTGGCGGATAAATCAGCCGAGCCACCCCAAACCGACCGTGATGGCGAAACCGATGAGACGGCAAGCGAAAATTAAATAAATAAGTAAATCACAAAATAAATGACCCTTATAAGGATTTTGGTAATCCCTATAAGGGTTTTTATGGTTGGATTTATGCTAGGGGGATACATGAGTTTTAATGTACAAATAGAACAGCCAAGCGTGCAGGGCTTGATTATTTTGTATGAATTGGATGCCCGCCATCTAGGGGCGGACATTTACCGCTTTCATGGACACAATGACGGCGAAATTATTTGGCAGGGCAACACTTACACACCTATCGCCATCTCTGCTGTTGGGCTTGAAATGCGGTCAGACGGTAAGGCTTCCATACCAAGTTTAACCCTTGGTAACGATATTGCAGGTGTGCCACAGGCTTTGCGTGCGTTATGCTTGCAGTTTGGCGATTTTGCAGGGGCGAAGTTAAAAGTTATTCACACCCTTGCCAAATATCTAGACAGCACTGACGAACAAAACTACAAAGTACAACATTGGTACATCGAACAAAAGACCGCCGAGACGAACGCCACCACGACATTTGAGCTTGCCAACCCCATTGATGTTGAAGGCTTACGCATACCCGTCCGCCAAATCACAAACTATTGCGATTGTGCGGTGCGTGGGCGGTATCGTCATGAAGAATGCGGATATACAGGCACGGCACGCTTTACCATTGATGGCAAGCCGACCGATGACCCAGAACTTGATAAATGCGGTGGCAGACTGTCGGATTGTATGCTTAGATTTGGGAGAGATAGCCCCTTGCCGTTTGGGGGATTTCCAGCAAGTTCACTTGTTTGATTTGTCAAGTGATTTTAGTTGTGATAAAATGAATTGCCTTAACAGGAGCTTGTTATGATACCCAAAACCAAAACACATGAAGCCTATGAGTATCTAAAAAATTATCACGGATTAACCAATCCTAATAGTTTTAAATATTTGTCATGGCTAAATAGTGCTGAAAAGTTAATTAAAACAGACCCAGTAGATGGATATGTTTTACAAGGTTTTGCACATATGGCTTTGGGCGATATACAATCAGCAGTTCAAAGCATGAAAAAGGCATATTTATTAAATAATATAGTTGCTACTTATAATTATGCAACACTATTGTATAAATCTGGCGAATTTAGTCAAAGCCATCAAATGTGCTTAAATGTACTCAATAAAGACCCTTATGATAGCAATATTATTGAAGTTGTCCTTAGTAATGCAAGCAGAAGTTTAGATTTAAATATACTTAATGAAGCATTTGAATTATTTCAAGGTGGAAATTTATATATTGACAATCAAAAAATTAAGGCTATTGATTTCATTAAAAATACAATATCAAAACTTAAAATAACAAATATTACACAAGATAATTTTGTATATATTTATAGTTTACTTAATAGATTTTTATCAAAGCACTATATTGGTGACTATTATGTTGATGTGGATGTTAGCCAAACAGAAATTGGTAATATACTTAATATAGATATTTATTTAAATAATGTGGGAACTGATGATTGTTTAGACTTAGATGATAAATTCTTAGATGTATTGATTGATGATAGTCAGCTTAATTTTGATGATTATAAAAATATCATCGTGCATTTCATTCCTGCCAAATATGACGATTTGGAGTGTATGCAATGACGGTGAATATTAATGATTTACATAAATGTATTGATGAGATGTTTATTAATATTAATGAACAATCATCAGAAAGTCAGATGAGGGCGTATATCAACCGTAGTTATTATGCTGTTTTTCATGAGTTAAAAATGGCTATGGAAAGTGTAGGGATTGATATTAATCAATACAAAACAGGCACTCATAATAATCTATGCTTGATACTTGATGATATGAAAAATCAAAATAAATCCATACAAAAACTCGCTTTGCAGTTTAGAGATTTTTTAACCCAACGCCACAATGCAGATTATGATTTGGATAAAAATATAACTTGGCATCATGTAAAAGTCATCATGCAATATAAACAGAATTTACCTTCATTGATTAAAGAACATATTAAATAATCCAAAAATTCAAAAACCGCTCTGTTACAAATAGAGCGGTTTTTTATTACCCAAAAAGTGATAACCATGAAACTCACCAAACCCCTAAAACACGCCATCATCGCCCACGCCAAAGATGAATACCCAAAAGAATGTTGTGGGCTGATTATTGATGGACATTATTATCCGTGCGACAACGTGGCAACAAATCCACACGATAGCTTTGAGATTGACAGCGAAACTTTTATCAATCTATTAGCTTTGGCGGACGATTTTCAAGCCATCGTCCACAGCCACCCTGATGGCGATGTACTGCCTAGCGAGCTTGACCGTGTGCAGATGGCAGTACATGACACCGACTGGCTAATTTGTGCGATTAGTTCTGACAACCAGTTTCATATCAAAAGCCATAAACCAAAAGCCTACACCGCCCCCTTATTAGGGCGTGAGTATCATCACGGCGTGCAAGATTGCTATAGCCTTGTGCGTGATTATTATGAGCGTGAATTAGGTATAGAGCTACCAGACTTTGACCGCACAGACGCATGGTGGGAAAATCAAGACCATAAACCGCTTTATCAAGATAACTTTAAAAAAGCAGGTTTTGTACAAATTGAGATAGACGAGCTACAAAAGCATGACGTGATACTTTGCTATGTCGGACGTACGCACCACATTAACCACGCTTTAATCTATCTTGATGATGGCAAGCTTATGAGCGAAAAAACACCGCCTACGCCCATGACGGGCTTAGTACTACATCACCCCTACGGCACGCTGTCGGTGCGTGAGCTGTATGGCGAGACATGGCGTAAGCGGACGGCACTCGTGATTAGACATAAGCAACTGATGAATGCACAAAAGGCTTGATGAGTGAATAATCTATTTTAGGATTATGCTCGGCTTGCCATAGGTCATAATCTTTTTGTAAATCCAAAAATAGACTTGGATTTGTTCCCAAAAGATGGCTTAGGCGAACGCTCATCTCGGCGGTGATGCCTTGCTTGCCATTTAAAATACGGCTTAAATTGACACGAGTAACGCCAAGACGTTCGGCAACTTCGGTTACGCTATAACCGTCTATATATTCACGCAAAACAAGCCCTGCGTGTGGGGGGTTGTGCATTCTCATAAAAGTCTCCTTAGTGATAATCTTGGTAATCTACAATTTCGGCATTACCATCGTCATTAAAGCGAAAAGTTAAACGCCAGTTGCCATTGACCATTACCGACCAATGACCTGCCAAATTGCCTTTTAAAGGGTGCAATCGCCAACTGGGAGCGTCCATATCGTTAGGGCTTTTGGCTCGGTTAAGCGTACTAAGTTGTATGGCAAGTTTGGTTTTATGCTTGGCTTGAATGCCTTTGGTACTACCTGTGGTAAAAAAGTTTTCTAAGCCTTTGTGAGCAAACGACACAATCATAAACATTATCCATATAGCGTATAGATACACTATACAATAAATTTTAGGTACTGTCAAATGAAAACCATCCACTTTTACGGCATTTTAGCCAAAAAATTCGGTAAAACCTTTGAGCTAGATGTTAAGACCGCGTTTGAGGCAACCCACGCCCTAGCGTGTCAAATACCTGCCTTTAAAGCATTCATGGAACAAAGTGGCGTAAATTTAGCCGTATTTTTAGGCGATAAGGTGTTAAAAAACAACATCAATGAAAATGAAATCAACAACCAAACCGCCAAATCTGACATTCATATCGTGCCACAAATTGAAGGGGCTGGCGGTAAGGTTGGCGGTATTTTACAAACGGTGGCAGGGATTGCGATGATTGGTGTTGGCGTATTTTCTACGACTATTACGGCAGGGGCGTCATCTGCCTTAATCGGTGTTGGTGCAGGTCTTTTGATGGGCGGTGTCTCAAGCCTACTTATGCCCACGCCAAAGCATGAACCTGATGACCCTGACGGTAATAAAGCCAATAACGGCTTTGGGGCAGCGGTTACCACAGTAGCACAAGGCAACCCTGTACCCATCCTTTATGGCGAGCGTGAGATTGGTGGATTTGTAATATCAGCTTCGGTATATGCCCAAGATAAGATGATACAAGGGGTCGTTATGACAACGTTACACAATGCAGCTACTGACCTTATTAAAAAAGCATTTAAAGGTAAAGGGTAAAATCATGCAAATTCAAGGTGCTAAGAAAAAAAAAGACGCCAAGCCAAACATCGCCAAAGACACCGCCCAATCTACCACCGTATTACAAGCGATGTATGGGCTATCAGAAGGTGAAGTGGCAGGGCTGGTGGACGGCGGTAAATCTATTAAATTAGATGGCACGCCTATCATCAATGACAATGGCGAGCCTAACTTTGATGGCGTGGAATGGTCGTATCGTGCTGGTACATTGGACCAAACACACATTGACGGCTTTAATGCGGTTGAAAACGAGATTGGCGTGGGCGTTGAGCTAAATAGTTCACGTGATTTTGTCAAAGAGATTACCAATACCCAGCTGTCTGCTGTGGTGGTTCGCATTGGCTTTAATGGTTTATACAAAACGCATGATAACGGCGATGTGGGGGCTTATCGCATTGATTATGCCATTGATTTACAAACTGATAACGGGGCGTATTTGACCGTATTAGATACCTTTATTGACGAAAAAGCGTCGCAAGGCTATCAAAAAAGCCATAGAATCAACCTGCCAAAAGCTAAAAACCATTGGACAATCCGAGTTCGTAGAAAAACGCCCAACCAAAACAGCGAGCTTATCGGCGATAAAATGCGCATTATCGCTTTGACCGAAGTTGTGGACGCAAAATTACGCTATCCTTGCACCGCCCTACTTGCCCTAAAATATGACGCAAATACCTTTGGTAATATTGCCAAATTATCGGTGCGTATGCGTGGCATGATTATCCAAGTACCTACCAATTATGACCCTGTAACACGCATTTATACAGGGCTTTGGGACGGCAGATTTAAGATGGCGTATTCTGATAACCCTGCATGGGTGCTATACGACATCTGCACGCATACACGATATGGGCTGGGCAATCGGCTAGATGGCAAAGTAGATAAATGGAGCTTGTACCAATTAGCCCAGTACTGCGATGAGCTGGTGGACGATGGGCGTGGCGGACGTGAACCACGTTTTCGTGTCAATGTGTATATTCAGCAAGCCCAAAATGCGTTTAGCGTTTTACAAAACCTATCATCTATCTTTCGTGCGATGAGCTTTTGGGACGGCGAAAAAATCGTCTTTGACGCTGACACGCCAAAAGAGCCGAGTTATCATTTTAATACGGCAAACGTGGTCAATGGCGAGTTTGTTTATACAGGCACACGAGCAAGAGACCGCCACACCATCGCCCAAATTGCTTATGATGACCCTGACAATGACTTTAAGACCGATTATGTTCACGTTAAAGATGAACAAGCGATAGCCAAATACGGCATACGTATCGTTAAGATTAACGCCTTTGGCTGTACCAGTCGCACCCAAGCCATCAGAGCAGGACGCTGGGCGTTATTATCCGAGCAGATGCAAACACAAACGGTAAGCTTTAGCGTAGGGCTTGACGGCTTTATCCCAAAAGTGGGCGATGTGATTAGTATTACCGATAACCGCCGCGCTGGTCTTAGTGGGCGGATTGTGGGGTCGGCTAATTTGGTTGAAAGCATGACCCCTACCACCACATCTAATCATCTGATTGTGGGCTTGGCATTAAAGCAAGCTTTTAATGATGGCGATAAAGTTACCATCAGCCTTAGTGCCACCGATGGTGAATATCTGATTTATAATTCAGAGTCAGCGGCGGCAAACGAGATTGGTCGCATAAACGTGGTAGATGGCACAGCTCGTGCTGTGATGACGTGGAACGTGGGGAAAAGTGGCAACAGTCATTTGTATATTTATCGCACAAGCACACGCCAAGAACGCACCATCAATCAAGTTACCCTAACCGCCACCAAGACACGCCATGTCGTACTAGACCGCACCCCCAAAGACCAAGATAGCATCATCGTAGGCGGTCGCACATTAAGCGTTGAAAGCATAAACGGCAATGAGCTACTGCTTAGCGATAAAGTGAATATTGGCGATGTGTGGAGCATGGGTGGGGCAGATAATTACCGCATTTTGCACATGACGCATAACGATGACCACACCTTTAGCATCACCGCGTTGCAGTATGAAATCGCTAAATTTAGCGTAGCAGAACACGGCTACACCATACCGCCTAAGCCTGTTAAAGTGCATGAGCAGGTACTTACCGCACCGTCATCTGTCAATATCAGCCAGTTTAACTACACGCACCAAGGCTTAAATCAAATCAAAATCACCATTGATTATTCACAAGTCTTAGCAGCAGATTACTATGTCGTAGAATACAATAAAGACGGCACAGGCTGGAAGCTATTAGGTGAAACGACCGCTACTAGTATTGATATTGATAACGCAGTAGCAGGTGAATATCTGGCACGAGTAAAAGCGGTGGACGGCTTTGGCAACAGCAGTCGCTATACGCTAAGCCATCAGACCACCATCACCGATAAAACCGCACCGCCTAAGCCATTATCAAGCTTTAGCGGTAAAGGCATATTATTTGGCATAGATTTATCATGGCAATATTCTGATGATACAGACATTGCCTTTGCCGAGATTGAGGTGAGTGATGATAAGCAAACAACTAGCATTCTTGGGCAATATGCCTATCCGACCAACACGGCTAATATTACAGGCTTACAAGGCAATCTGACACGCCATTACCGTGCAAGGTCGGTGGATAAGCTGGGCAATGTGAGTACTTGGAGCGAGTGGCAAACGATTACCACGTCTGCTGATACCAGCCAGATTTTATCGCTATTATCTGATGACATCACAGGCGATATGCTAGATAATGCGTTGCGTGGTAAGATTAACACCGCCTATGATAAGAGCGGACAAAATGAGACGAATCTTGCGACAGAAATCCAAAACCGCACGGCAGCCATCAATCAAGAAATCCAAAACCGCACGCAAGCCATCAATGCCAAAACAGGCGAAGTGCGTGGGCTGTTAAACGGACTGCAAACAGGCTTAACCCAGCGTATTGATGATGTCAGCGACGCCAACCGCCAAACCTTATCAGAGCTAAATGGCTACAAGACGGCTAATGATAGGGCTGTAGCAGGGGTAGTACAGCAGGTAAACGCCATTAGTGATAACACACAGGCGGCATCATCACGGCTTGATGGCTTGCAATCACGCTTTGATGGGGTGCTTAATTCTAAAAACTTATTACAAAATACCACAAATAGTACAACGGACCAGTTTTTGGTGGCAAGTTATCCCATCGTAAAAAACATAGCTACAGGGCAAAAGGTGCTAGTTAGTATCACCACCGACCCCCAAAGTGAGCTACTTGTTTATAACTCAAGTGCAGCAGGGGCAAATAGCATTGGGCGTATCACAGCCAACGGCACACCCCAACAGCTGACGTGGAACGCTGGGATAAGCGGTAATAACGCACTGCATTTTTATCGCACCAATATCCGTGACACAAGCCGTATATCTGTATCAAATGCAAGCTTAAAGGTGATAGATGGGGCGATAGATGATGTGAGTGCTGACTTAACCGAGTTTAAGCAGACACAGACAACGGCTACACAAGCGTTAAGCGAAAAAACCGAGCAATTAAGGGCAGATTTGGGGTCTAAGGCTAATGCTAGTGCTTTAAATAACTACTACACCAAAGCCCAAACCGATAACGTGGTGAGTGGGCAAATTCGGCAGTTTAATTCAAGATTAAATGGTAAGGCAGACAGTTCAGCCTTAAACAGCTTGACAAGCACGGTTACACAGCATGGGCGTGATATTAGAGCAACCAGCCAGAAAGTAACACAGCTTGAAACAAGCGTAAACGGCTATAGCACCAAAATCCGTAACGTAGAGCAGTCTATTGATGGCGTGTCTGCCATCAAAGCGGTTACGGTGGATAATAACGGTGTCATCAGTGGCTATGGGCTTATCAGCGAGCTTAAAAATGGGCGTGTTACTAGCCGATTTGGGATTAACGCTGACCAGTTTTATCTGGGAAATCCTAATGATGGTAAAAAGCCGTTTATTGTGAACACAAGCCCACGCACGATTAACGGCGTACGCTATCCTGCTGGCACGTTTATTGATAGTGCGTATATTGCTAATGCGTCTATTGATAATGCCAAGATTGCCGATGGAGCGATTACGAACGCTAAGATTGACAATGGGGCTATCACGAACGCTAAGATTGGCATAGCCCAAGTAGATACCTTGCAGATTGCAGGGGAAGCGGTCATTGTGCCAAGGGCTCAAAGTTTTCAAAATATAAGAACTTTTGAGGTGGGTGGTACTGATGATTTATTTACACTAACCATTGATGGAATTGTTGGGGGAACCCCAATTTTAATCAATGCGTTTTTGTATGCGGAGTTTGTCGCAAATCAAGCCATACCGATACCGCCAACGCTACAGGTCAATCTATATCGTGATAATCACGTGATATATTCTGAAATGTTCGCAGAAGTTACCACAACACCGCTGTTTTCAGAAAGCAGCGACTGTTGGGAAGAAGAAGAATGGGGAGAAAGAGGACGCCCTATCCGTCGCAGGGTCTGTGGACCACCTAGAATTAGACAAATTGGGACGCATTCTACCGTTAAGGGCAACTTTATCCTTGGCGGTTTGGTGGATTATACAACAAAAACAAGCCATGCTTACAAACTTAGTATCACAACCACCAAACCTGCAAACTATAACGGTGAATTAACAATCAGGCGTGGTAGTCTATCCGTCATGGCGGTCAAACGCTAACACCGCACGCACAATCAGCTCGTTTTGGGGAATGCCTAAGCGTTTGGCGGTCTGTTCAATCATGGCGATGTCATCTATGTGTAGCTTAAAGCCCTTGGTTTTCATGCCACGCTTGGCGTCGCTGTCGTATTGGATTTGATTGCGTGATTTTGGATTTGTGGTGTATTTTGGCATTTGACTTTTTCCTGTGGTGTGTTATTATAAGATTTAAGGAGATGAGCTAGGGTTTCCCCTAACTCCACCTTAGGCTAAGCCCTTAGGTGCTTGATGTTAGTAAGCTGGCAGGCTATATAACACCAAGATAATCACAATGACTACTCTCATTGGTTATCTCCTGTTGGTTAATGTTCCCTTTTTGGGGCTTCCTTAGTCAAGTGTGCCACCACTTGCTAAGTTGGTGTTATTATAGATTAACCTATAATAAAAGTCAAGTAAATTATACGTTTTCGTGTAAATTGCTTGGCTTTTTTTTCGTTTTTAAGGAGTAACATGTTCATTCAAATTTATGTTTATGACAAGACAACAGGTCAATATCTTTATCAAGACGTGGGCAATCCAAATGGTGTCATACGTGATTTATCCGATGATAAAGATTTTACACTAACCCCACCGCCTGACAACGTCAAGCCTTGGCGTTGGATAGACGATAAGTGGATTGCCGCCTAATGGGCGGTTTTTTATTGGAGAAAACATGACAGAAAACCAGTGGCTTCAAGTCTTAGTCACCTTGCCTTATGTACTTGTGTTATCGCTATTAGGTGGCTTGGCAAGCTTTATCATGCGACTTAATCAAGCAACCGAGCCTAAGCCATTAGGCAAGATATTTTTAAACTTATTTGGTGAACTGTTTTTAAGTGGCTTTGCAGGTCTTACAACCTTTTTACTGTGCCGTGAATGGGAATTATCCTTAAACATCACCGCCGTGGCTGTGGCAATCAGCGGACACTTGGGCGGTAATGCCATTAATCAGTTAACCAAAATCTATGACAACGTAATCAACAAGGGGAGCTAATGCCACCAAAAATCAAACTTAGCTTGTATCGTGGTGATGATACTGCCAAGCGATTTAGATTTACGCAAGGCGATGCACCATACGATACAAGCCAAATTGCAAGGCTTGATTTACAAGCATATACTGAAACTAAAACTAAGCGTACACAAGTGCTGTCATTGTCTAGCGATGACGGCATTTTTATTGTAGATACTGGCGTTATTGTCGTGAACTTTTCGCACGGCATGACAGATAACGCCACATGGTCAATGGCAAAATACGACTTACAAGCAACGATGAAAGATGGGCGTATTAAGACGCTTGTGCAGGGGGTGATAAGCCTTACACAGCCAAGTTTGACCTGTGCCTCGACACGCTCAATTTATTCCTTAGCGAATGATTCTTTACTAAGAGTCTTTGATTGTGTACAATCTGCCAAGCTTAACAATAAACATACCAAAGATGCAACCACACACTTTACTTACTACTTTACAAATAGGCGACGAGATTATAAACAACAGAATCTGGCTGGCACCTATGGCTGGAGTTACGGATAATCCTTTTCGACGTCTTTGCAAGTCTTTTGGGGCAGGGCATGCTGTGAGTGAGATGATGACCTCAGATGCGACATTATTTGCTAATCATAAGACGCTTTATCGTGCCAATTTTGAGGGAGAAATTGCTCCAATTTCAGCTCAAATTGTCGGCTCAGAGCCAGATAAATTAGCAGAATCTGCTCGTTATCAAGTCGCCAATGGTGCTAAGATTATCGATATTAATATGGGCTGCCCTGCTAAAAAAGTATGTCGCAAGCTTGCAGGCTCGGCATTATTGCAGGATGTGGATTTGGTTAAGCGGCTGCTAGAGGCGGTGGTCGGTGCGGTGGATGTGCCAGTTACGCTAAAGACTCGGCTTGGCTTTGAAAATGGTAAAGAA
The DNA here is from genome assembly GCF_022701215.1 of Moraxella nasovis. Taxonomy (NCBI): domain Bacteria; kingdom Pseudomonadati; phylum Pseudomonadota; class Gammaproteobacteria; order Moraxellales; family Moraxellaceae; genus Moraxella; species Moraxella nasovis. The sequence continues at coordinate 1,981,716 of NZ_CP089976.1, forward strand.
AATATTTTAACTGTCGCAAAGATTGCCGAAAATATCGGTGTTAAGGCACTCACAATTCATGGGCGTACCAGAGAAGATAAGTATTTAGGGGAGGCTCGTTATGATCTTATTGCTCAAGTTAAGCAAAATGCCACAATCCCAATCATCGCTAACGGCGATATTGACAGCCCACAAAAAGCAAAGGCTGTCTTTGACGCCACAGGGGTGGATGCGGTGATGATTGGTCGCTCAGCACAGGGTAAGCCGTGGATTTTTCGTAATATCGCCCATTATTTAAATACAGGCGATTTATTGCCAGACCCTGATATCAATGAGCTTCGTGCTATTGTACTAACTCATTTAGAAGAGCTGTACCGATTTTATGGGGAATATTCTGGCTGTCGTATTGCTCGCAAACATATCGCTTGGTATACGTCAGGTATAGCTAACTCAAATGCCTTTCGTCAGGCGATGTATGCCAAAGAAAGCACAGCAGGGCAATTTAAGGTGGTAGAAGCATTCTTAAAAGAGGCGTATTTTGAGCAAGATAATTGACGATTATACGCCAAAATTACCCACCAATTAGACCATATCTCATCGCCAAATGCGTAAGCTTAACATCGCTATCTACGCCTAATTTCTCAAAAATACGATAACGGTATGTATTGACTGTTTTGACACTAACGAACAGTTTATCAGCGATTTGTTGGGCACTTTGGCAGTTTACCACCATCATTGCCACTTGACGTTCTCTTTGTGATAGAGCATCAAAAGGGGATTGATTTGTCTCACCAAGCACCGCTGCTGCAAGCTCAGAGGCGACGTCATGGCTAAAGTAGCGATTCCCTGAGTGGAGTTTTTTAATCGCCAAAACCATCTCATCAAGTGGCGTTCCTTTTGTGATATAGCCGTTCACGCCTGCCTTTAGTAGCATAGAGGGGTAGGGTTGGGCAGATAGGCTTGATACCGCAAGAATTTTAATGCTGTCATCTATTTGTTTGATTTTTTTAGTAGCATCTACGCCGTTCATGCTTGGCATATTGACATCTAATAAAACCACGTCAGGGCGGTGTGTACGCACCTTACTGACTGCTACATCGCCATCATTTGCTTGAGCGACCACTTCGATATCATGGTCATCATCTAGCATTCGGACAATACCCATACGCACCAAATCATGATCATCTGCCACCAAAACTTTAATCGTCATACCATTCCTTTTGTCTTAATTGCATTTGATTTTATATGCTACTGGGTGATTTTGCAAATAAATTTAGCAAAAAGTAATACAGTGGCAAGATTGGGGTCACAACCGCACTACACTTGGCATCTTTTTGTGATTTTTTGTATTAGGATTTGGTGCTTGTTGGTGATTTATGTTAAACTTAATAAATTAATCTAACTAATAAGGGTGACGCATGAGATCGAATCTAAAAAAATATACGATACAATTAACCATGCTAATGACAGTGGGTGCAGCTTATCAGAATGCTCAAGCTTTCATTGTGGATAATAGCCACCAAAAGACAGTAACTTTATCACGATCTCAATTTAGCCCATCTCAGTCTAGCTCTACCTATGCTGTGACAGCTACTCCTATTACTGAAATTAATCAAGTCATTAAAGCTGAACCAACTCAAACGATTACAAGGCACGCCCCTAAAGTAGTTCAGACGATAACAAAGCCCACCTATACACCTGTAACTACAACCCCTGTCACTGCACAAGCAAGCTCTCAGTTTAGCAGTAGCTATGCCCAAAATGATAGCTTTGAGAACTTTCCTATAACAACAGAATCATCTTCTGTGGCAGTCGTTGACCTACAAACTGGCAAGCTGATATACGGTAAAAACATCGATCATCAGCGTTCAATCGCTTCGGTGTCTAAAGTAATGACGGCTATGGTGATTTTAGATTCTGGTCTTGATATGCGTGAAGAGATTACTTTGATTGCGTCAGACTTAGTTGGGGCAAAAAAAGCAAGTACCAAACTAAAAGCAGGCGATAGAATGAGTCGTTCTGAGCTGACATTATTAATGCTTATGAAATCTGAAAATCCTGCTGCCAAGGCTTTAGCACGCACCTACACAGGCGGTTATGATGCCTTTATTAGGGCTATGAATCAAAAAGCATACAGTCTAGGTATGTATCAAACAAGCTTTGCTGACTCATCTGGGTTAAATCCGAATAATAAGTCATCTGCCAGCGACTTGGTGAAGATGATGACAGCAGTAAGCAGTCAGCCGCGTTATCAGACAATTCGCAACTTCTCAACTGCACCAAGCTATGATTTTTATATTGCAAATGACATCTTAGGCGATCGTGTTCTTAAGTCAAATAACACAAGTCGCCTTGTGCGTGCAGGTGCTTATCCTATCGGCGTGTCAAAGACAGGTTACATTCGTGAGGCGGGCTATTGCGTCGTCATGGAAACGCACGTTAATAACCGTCCTGCCATTGTTGTACTGCTTGGGGCAAAAGCTTCTAACAGTCGCTGGAATGATGCCGAGAACATTTTAACTGAGCTTGCCTATCGTAATTGATAGAGCATTATCTTGTAAGCCGCCTAAATCCGTTGGGCGGTTTTGTTTTGGTGATAATTTGGTTATAATGCAGTAAATATGGAGCTAATCATGAAAAACACACCACCAAAACTATACTTATTAACCAATGACGATGAAATTACGACATTGATGGATAAGCTTGAGCGTGCCTTTGATACAGGGGCGATATCTGTTTTGCAGATTCGCCGCAAAAAAACGTTACAGCAGTATGATTTGGCGACTGTATATCGAGAGGCTGAGCTGTTAATTAGCCTTGCTTATGACTATGATATTGATGTGATTATTAATGATGATTTACAACTGGCATCGCATTTTTGTACAGGGTTACATCTAGGGCAACGTGATGGCAGTGTGCGTGTAGCTCGTGAACTTTTGGGGAATGATGTGATTATCGGACGCACCTGTCATTCTGATATGGCATTATTTAAAGAAGCAAAAAAGCAAGGTGCCAGCTATGGAGCGATGGGTACGGTTTTTACTTCCTTAACCAAGCCTAGAGCGTCTCTTGTGCCTATTGAGATACTACAAAAAGCAGCCCAAACAGACTTTGCACTTTGTGCCATTGGTGGCATTACACTAGATAATGTTGATTATCTTAGAAATCAGATGGGTGATTTACCACTGTCTTATATTGCTGTTACTGCTGATATCATGGGGCATAGTCATGACACCATCGCCAAAAAATGCAGAGCATGGCAAATTAAACTAAATCAATGGTACTAAGATATGCATATGCCACAGATTAATATTCCAACCCTAAAAGACGCCCATACCGCCCATGTTCAGAATCTAGAAGGATTAGCATTTGCGTTTTGGCTATCTGGCTTTATAAAAGTGCAGGCAGACACCTTACATGTTGTTATCGCAGATACCCAAGAAAGACTGTATCAGCTTGAGCATGAATTGCGATTTTTTGGGGTTGTTGCTCATAGTTTTGCCGATTATGAAACGCTTGTTTATGATCAGCTGGCTGTACACCAAGATATTATCTCAGAACGCATTCATTTGCTAACCAATATGCCAAAAAGCGGCGTGCTTTTGGTGAGTGTTCAGACATTAATGCAAAGAATCTGCCCGCCCCAATTTCTACTAGGTCATCATTTTGATTTACGTGTAGGGGATAGCTTTGATATTGACAGCGAGCGAGAACGCTTGATTAAGGCAGGCTATCGTCATGTAGATAATGTGTTTGAGGCGGGTGAGTTTGCTATTCGTGGTAGTGTCGTGGATATTTTTGCGATGGGTCAGGCATTGCCATTTCGCTTAGATTTATTTGACGATGAGATTGAGTACATTAAGTTTTTTGACCCCCAAAATCAAAGAACGTTATCTGATGAGGCTTTAGATAAATTAAAAAAAGACAGCTTAGCTCATAATAATGATTTTGAGTACAGCCGTCTGCCTGATAAGCCAAAGACTGATGAGTTTATGGTACTGCCTGCTCGTGAGTTTGCTTTAGTAGATGGGCGTGAGAATTTTCGCCAAAATTTTGCTAAGATTTTTGGCGATGTGTCTGCTCGTAAAGTGGAGCTATACATAGATGTTTTGGCAGGTATTGCTCCTGCTGGTATTGAATATTATGCACCGCTGTTTTTTGACTTAGATGAATGGCAAGCAAGTGGGACGCTGTTTGATTATTTACCAAAAAATACGTCGATGATTATGATGGGTGATGTGGCGCATCATCACACCCAAGTGTGGGATCAGCTACAAGCACGCTACCATAATTATGGACATGATAAGCAAACACCAATCTTAGCACCAAAATGGCTATTTTTGCCATTTAATGAGTTTTTTGCACGGCTAAAGCCTTTTGCCAAGGTGCAGTTTGACAAAAAAGCCTGTGCTAACGATGCTTTTATAGGTTGGCAGAATTCTCTTGTGCCAAGTGTGAGCATTAACCATAAACAAAGCGAGCCATTAGCAGATCTTTTGCAGTTCCTCCAACATGCCAACCAAAAAACCTTGATCGTTGCTGAAAGTGCGGGGCGGCGAGAAATTTTATTGGAGCTTTTAAAGGATAAAGTTCGTGTAACGGTTGTGGCAGATTTTAATGAGTTTTTGGGCGATTTGTCTAACTTTAATGAAAATCATATCGCCTTGACAGTTGCTCCTATCGAGCAAGGCTTAATGCTGCATAATAATGCAACGACAATCTGTGTGCTTAGTGAAGCCCAAATTTTTGGTAGACAGATTACCACAACCCAAAGACGAACTCGCACCATGTCGCAAGCATTAATTGTTAAGTCAGTTAGCGAGATGAGTAAGGGTAGTTTGGTGGTGCATATCGAGCATGGCATAGGTCGCTATCAGGGGCTTACCATGCTTGACTTAGGCGATGGTGAACAAGAGTTTATCCACCTAAAATATGCCGATGATGCCAGCATTTATGTGCCAATCACTCAGCTTGCCTTGATAGGGCGATACAGCGGAACTGACAGTGAGGCGGTACAATTATCTAAGATTGGCAGTGGTAAATGGGATAAAGCTAAGCAAAAAACGCTTGAGCAGATTTATGATGTGGCAGCCGAGCTTTTAAATGTGCAAGCACGCCGTAACGCCAAAAGCGGTATCAGTTTTGATATAGATATGCAAAGCTATGAGCTGTTTGCCAGCAGTTTTGAGTATGAAGAAACGATCGATCAGATGGTCGCTATTGATAATATCTTGCATGACATGAAGCAAAATAAGCCGATGGATAGGCTGATTTGTGGCGATGTTGGCTTTGGTAAGACCGAGGTTGCAATGCGAGCGGCATTTGTCGCAGTGCAAGCAGGCTATCAAGTAGCGGTGCTTGTGCCAACCACGCTACTAGCCGGGCAGCACGAGGATAGCTTTAAGACCAGATTTGCCGATTGGGCGGTGCGTATTGAAAGCTTGTCTCGATTCGTCAGTAAAAAATCCCAAGACGCAGTGCTTGCTGATCTGGCAGCAGGTAAGGTGGATATTGTTATCGGCACACATAAGCTATTACAAGATGATGTTAAGTTTAAAAATCTAGGCTTGATGATTATTGATGAAGAGCACCGTTTTGGCGTGCGTCATAAAGATAAGATTAAGGCAATGCAATCAGATGTAGATAGCCTATCTATGACGGCAACGCCCATTCCACGCACGCTAAACATGGCATTATCAGGCATGCAAGATATCTCTATTATCGCCACACCGCCTGCCAGACGGCTTGCGATTAAGACATTTGTTACCCCAAAGTCAGACATCGCCATCAAAGAGGCAATGCTGCGTGAAATATTGCGTGGCGGTCAGGTGTATTTTTTGCACAATGATGTGGCAAGCATTGAAACAATGGCAGAAACGCTAAAAGAACTCGTTCCACAAGCACGTGTCGGCGTGGCACATGGGCAAATGCCAGAACGAGAATTATCAGCGGTGATGAGTGATTTTTATCATAAGAGATTTAATGTACTGATTGCCAGCACGATTATTGAGACAGGTATTGATGTGCCAAATGCCAATACCATCATCATCAACCGTGCCGATAAATTTGGTCTAGCTCAGCTGCATCAGCTCCGTGGGCGAGTGGGACGCTCACACCATCAGGCGTATTGTTATTTGCTTGTGCCTTCATTAAAGGGCTTGACAGCAGATGCTAAGAAACGCTTGGAAGCGATTAGCCGTGCTAATACGCTTGGGGCAGGGTTTGTGCTTGCCAGTGAAGACTTAGAAATTCGTGGGGCAGGCGAGATTTTGGGTAAGGAGCAATCAGGTAATATGCAGACCATTGGCTTTGGGCTATATATGGATATGCTTGAGCGTGCCACTAAAGCAATCAAGCAAGGCAAAACGCCTAACCTTGCAACACCGCTTGAGTTAGTCAGTGATATCAATGTGCATGCATCTGCCTTAATCCCTGACGATTATTTAGGCGATGTGTCAGAGCGGCTACTATTTTATAAGCGTATTAGCAATCTTGATGAAATTGATGAGCTTAATGACATCAAAACTGAGATGATTGATCGATTTGGTGCATTGCCTATCCCAACAAAGACACTATTTGCTGTCCACGCCCTACGAATTAAGGCTCATGCCTTAGGTATCGGTAAGATTGACGCAAATGCAAAAGCGATTACCCTTGAGTTTAATCAAGATACACCCGTTGATGGTCTGGCAATCGTTAAGCTTATCCAGTCCGTTGATAAAGATGGTAGTTACCGCATGAATGGAGCGATGGGAGTGAGATTTAGTACAAAAGTTGAGATGAGCTTAGAGCAAAGAATGGCGAAAGTTGGCGAGATGCTGCATTATTTTTATCAAAGCATCCATGATGACAAAAGGCAGTCGGTGTGATGATAATGACACGGCTGGCAAGCCTATGCTTGAGTGGATTTTAAGTAGGCAGATAAAATGGTCTATGCTATAATTAACAGTTAATTTAAATTTATCATATATGAAGATTATGACAAAAGTAAAAGCAAAGCAGGTCTTTGACCGAGATTATCCCAATAAAGCCATTAAAACCATCACCTTAGATGACATCGCCAAAGATGTGATGACAGTGTTTGACAAGCCTGATGATGCTGATATTGTCGTCAGTGATATTTTGCGGGAAAAACTTATCCCGCCAAATGGTCAAAATAAAGTGTTACTGCATTCTTGCTGTGCTCCTTGTTCAGGAGAAGTTATGGAAGCTATGCTAGCAAGCGGCGTGGATTTTACCATTTATTTTTATAATCCCAACATTCACCCTAAAAAAGAGTACGAAATTCGCAAAAACGAAAATATTGCTTTTGCCAAAAAACACGGTATTCCTTTTGTGGACGCTGATTATGATATGGATAACTGGTTTGAGCGTGCAAAAGGCATGGAAAATGACCCTGAGCGTGGCAGACGCTGCACCATGTGTTTTGATATGCGGTTTGAGCGGACAGCGTTATATGCCCATGAGCATGGATTTCCTGTGATTACCAGCTCGTTGGGGATTTCTCGTTGGAAAAACATGGCACAGATTAATGATTGCGGGGTGCGTGCTGCCAGTCCTTATGATGATGTGGTGTACTGGGAGTATAACTGGCGTAAAGGCGGTGGGAGTTCTCGCATGATTGAAATTAGTAAGCGTGAGCATTTTTATCAGCAAGAATACTGTGGCTGTGCTTACTCTATGCGTGATAGCAATAACTACCGCCGAAGTGTGGGGCGTGAGCCGATTAAAATTGGCGTCAAATATTATGGTGATGAAGAATAACACCGATTATCATAACCTTATGGGTAAAATTGATTTGTGCATTGCCATGATAAGTCCACAATTTATGCTATAATTTAATGAATTTTAAATAAAAATAAGAGAAAATAAATCATGTTTCAATTACATCCAACACTTGCTAAAGATACGTTTTTGGTAGGTGATTTTCCGTTATCTACTGTGCGTTTGATGAACGACTGCCAGTTTCCTTGGCTAATTTTGGTGCCACGTGTATCAGGCGTTAAAGAAATTTATGAGCTGTCGCACGTTGATCAAGTGCAGTTTTTGCGTGAATCAAGCTGGGTATCTAGTCAGATGGCGAAGATTTTTGGTGCAGATAAGATGAATGTTGCTGCACTTGGCAATCAAGTGTCTCAGCTGCATTTTCATCACATCGTCCGCTATCAAAACGACGCTAAATGGCCAAATCCTGTATGGGGCTCGCCTGCTATTCCCTATACCGCAGAAGTATTACAGCATATGCAACAGACACTGATGATAACCTTACGTGGTCACCACGAAATGCCTTTTGATTGGAAGATGAGTGTTTAGAGATTAAGGCAGGATTATAGTTGGAAGCTGTTGAGATTTATATCATCAAGATTTGCGTCAATCTGCCCTACTAAATAGGTGGTAATTTCTGTTTCTTGTGGGGCAACTTGCACATTATCCGATGATAGCCAAGTGTTAATCCATGGTATTGGGTTAGATTTAGTAGGATGTTCTATGGTAGTAAGTGGGAACTAAATCCCACAACTGCTTTTTATGATTGGCTGTATATCAATGCACTAAACCAAAACAAACAGTACCATCATGAGCTGTTAAGCTACCAAGCATTTACTGACATTGAATTCAACCCTGAAAAATCCATTAACTGCCAAGCCTATTCTGTGGCGATGTTTGTTGCCTTAGCAAAGAATGATATGCTCGGTGTATTAAAAGATAAAGAAGCATTTTTAGGTTTGTATCAAAAATACAAGATAGATAACACAACCAAATACCATAAAGAATTAAAACAGACAAGCCTACTATAAACCAAATAAACCAAGCATATCACTTGGTTTATTTTAATGTATTAAGGGTAGGTAGTCTAAACGGTGGGTGATAATCTAAATCTACAAGGACGATATAATCATCATAGCGTTGGTAATGTAACACATATTTACTGGTACAATCACCATACTCACCTACATACTCAGGTATGCCGATGTGGTAATGCCATAGATGATGTTGTTGTGCAAATCTGACATCATCAAGCCAAGTATATTTATGTCTAGGTACATTGTCTGATGACTTATTTCGTCCTATCAAACCTACCAATCCATACGCTTCAATATGCTTAACAAAAGTAGCAATCTTGGTTAGGTCATCATCACTTAACTTATCTAAGATATTTAAAAAGTGATTGGTATAGCTTACTTTCATCGTGAACGTACCCAAGCAACAAATTCTGTATTAGAATTAAACTTTGGTGCTTCTACAATACCACTGTTGATAGAAGCAAGAATACGTTCTTTATTAAAAGGGAAATCTTCCATATCACGCAACAACACATACTCTGCATATTCTTGTATGCTTAGGTCATGTGCTTTGGCTTGATGTTCAAAAGCACCTTGTAATTCATCAGGGATACTTACCATAAACTGTAACATATCAGCTCCTTAATTATTATCTTAGTATAACCCAAATTTAGTATAACCCAAATCAAAACCAAGTAATAATAACTAATTATTATATTAAATATAAAACCAATAGTATAAGGTTATAAAAACCACATGAGATAAAAGAATAAAAGATATTAAAAATAAACACTTATTATATTATTTAATATTTAACCGTAACACATAAACCATAATAACACTTCACTCATTCGCTATCGCTCATGGCTGGTTTGACGCAAGCTAACGGAATGTAAGGTGGTGTAAGTTGTGTGATGATGATATAGTAAATTTATATAATATATGATAATACAGGGGGTATTTGATAGATTAGGTCATCTAGATGGGTAGTAGGGTGTGAAAAAACAGCTCGTAGTATAGATTACTTAAAATACATTTGTCAATGCTATTTTTGTATTAATGTTATTATGCTATTGTAACAAAGACATGATTGCTGTAATCATGTCTTTTTTATTGTCTAAACAAAATATGCTGTAACCCTTAGGGTGTACGGAGCAGGTATTGCAAATACGGTGAATACAGTACAAGATGGCTTGGTTGATGCTATTAGAACAGAGTATGAAAACATCAGTAAGCTTGTTCGTAAGAATGACTACACACAAGCAACTGAAAGAGCCTTAAAGCTACAAGAGCAGTTAAGAGTACTATTAGCAGACCCTAATTTTAATCTACCTAATGCTGACCAGCTACTATCAAAACAAACGTGGCTTGATGCACAACCTTCTACAGGCTGGTATGCTAACCCTAAAAATAAATATAGAGTATTTAACCTAGAGCAACAGCTTAGAGCTAATACGTCATGGGTGTTAAAAGAAATTTTTGATACAGCACGTATGTCTTATATGGGTGAGATGATACAGACTCAACACGATAATACAGCATTAGCAGAAAGAGCTACTAATATCTATATACGTGTCTTTGATGAAAAAGTAAAACAAGTAATTGAGCAAAATAAACAACAAGCCAACACACCACAGCAAGCTGATGCTATAAACTTAAGCATAGAGCAATACCAACAAATCCAAGAAGAGCTTAAAGCGATATTCCCAAGCATTAAAACCCCGTTTATTGGTGAAAATGCTTTAGATTGGACAGATAATGGGTATCACCCTGTTAAGAGTGTAGAAACCTTACAAGAAGACCTAAGCAGTGAGCCACTAACTAGAGATAGCAATGGCAATATAAATTATCATCAGCTATCAGCAAGTATGCGTAAGATGGTGTTTAAGGGTTTAGCAACAACGTCATTCCAAACCCAAAGCGTAGATGCTTATGTCACAGCAATCACAAGCTCTGGTGGTGGACACCCTAATAACCACATATCTATGAATAACCACGATAGTAACAGCGGTGGTATTCATTTTGTTACAGATATGGCTAAAGCCCAAAATAAAGCATTCTTTTATGGTTTAGCTACTTATCATGCTAATGAAGCTACCTTAGATGCCTTTTTGCGAACTATATTAGGTGCATTAAACACTTATCAAGGTAAGAAACCACCTATAGCATTAGTTGGTTCTTCTACAGGAAATATAGATTCCTTACTTAATCTTGTGAAAACTACCAAACAACAAGAGCTAGCTAAACTAAAAGGCTTACTAGCTTTACAAAAAATTCAGCAATACGCTACAGAAGGGGGTGAGTACCTTGTTGCAGGTGAAGATAGAACCTTTGTGATAAAGCAGATTGAAGCTTTAGAAGAACGGTTTGAAGACTACGAAAAACAAGCCAAGCAGATTCACACAGCTTATAAGGCACTAGCTAAAAAGCAAAATAATGGTGAACAAACAAATAAAGCTGTGACTAAACCTAACTTAAAAGAAAGCTTAACTCTTAGTGAGAGAAATGGTAGTGTTATCAACATCTGGCACGGCTCTAATGAGAACGCTAATTTATCTAACTTGGCTTTAAGACCATTTACTGCTAAGAATGGTAGAAAATACCAATCTGTAGAACACTTCTACCAAAGCCATAAAACAGGTAAATTTGATGAAACCATCTATGGAAATGTGGGTTGGTTTAAAGCAGGAACTAAGATAAAAAAAGGGACAGCAAAGACAGAAAATGACTTTAATATTAAGCTAATGAAAGCAGGTATTAAAATGTCATTTGAGCAAAACCCAAGAGCATTACGAGAACTATTAGCAACAGGTAATGCTACCTTAACGCATACCCAAGAAACAGGTATGTGGAGAGAGATGTTCCCTAAACTTTTAATGGAAGTTAGAGATGAGTTAGGACAAGTAGAGCAACAAGAAAGTACTGATAACCTAGTTAAAGAGACTAAAGCATATTTTGATAAATACTTAAAAGGTAAATCGTTCGATACCGTGATTGGTAAAGTTCATGTATTGGGAAGTAGCTGGCAGAAGAAGTTGAAGCATGGAATAAAAACAGACCACCTAAGAGCTAAGGCAATTCCGTTTATCCCTGATATTCTTACTAAAGGTGTTTATGAAGGTAAGCAGGATTTGGGGAAAATAAGAAATGATACTTACGTTGCTTTCCACTCTTTTACAAAAGAGTTAGACATCGATGACGAAAAAGTATTCGCAAGATTATTGGTAGGTGAAAGGGCAAATAATGAGTATAAATTTGTAGCTTATAGTATTTACCCTAAAAAAGAGAACTCCGATATTGGTGATTCTGGAGACTTAGCCAGAGCCGTATCGGAGTTCGAAGATAGTGTAGCAAACCAAGATGAAGATGTCAAACCAACCCTAACAGGTAAATCTCCTTACTTGGCTAAAGACCAAGCTAAATCTGACATAGCTAATAAGTTTATTGGTTTTGGGGCAAAAGGTAGTTCTACTGATGTATATAGACAAGATTGGGGCAATAAAGCCAATACAGGGAGCTATACAAGTACAGATAAGGTATTTGTATCTATAAATGGTAAACGCCCTAACAGGATAGGTGTAGAAGCATATAAAGCAGAACTGGATTTAGCCATTCAAGCAGGTGCTGTACTCATTACTGATAAAGCGTATGATAGAAATAGACCCTTTAATGTAGGGGAAAGGGAAGTAGCTGAGTACTTAAATCAAAAAGGGTATGTAGAAACTTCAGATGGTATTTGGGGTAGGGCATCTAATGAATCTAAAGACGTGAAATACCAAGCTAATAGCTTTGGTGAAAGACCAAACTTAAAAGATGTAGCTGATATTGATGTCGTTGAGATAAACGCTAAAGAGCTTGGCTTTAAGCAAACTAAACAATTAGCTGATGAAATTTTAAGACAGCTACAACAAACAGACGCAATATACAACCATGATACTGGCTGGAATTTACAGGTAGGTAAAAAAGACCGTAAAAAGATGGGAGATAATAATAATCTATCCCACGCTACTAGCCAAGCGGTACAAGGTATAAAAGAGCTTGTAAGAAATGCTGTTGTTGCTGAAACTCACCAAGACGTTAAGCATGGTAATGAAAGAGTTACGGCAATACATAGAATGTATGTTCCTGCAGACATCAATGGGCAATTACACCGTGTTAAATTGACTATTAAAGATTACAGCTTAAATGATGGTACAAAAAGAAAAAATCTCCATGCTATTGAAGCGATAGAGATTGAAAATGCCCTGCTGGGAACTCTGCCACCCGATGCTACCAATGGGGTAATTCAAGGGGTAGCTCAACCAACCACAGGGCATAAACTAAGTATAGTTAATCTTTTAAAAGGAGTCAAGCACGATGGAGATGATGGGGTGTTTTTTGATACAGCACCTACAAGACGTCTTGGTTTTAAAGATTTAGAAACAGACAAATTACAAGCACAGAATGTAATAGCATCTGACACAGACATTAGAGTAAATAACACACAAGTGCTAAAGCGTCTGTTAATATCTAAATTTGATAAAGAAGATACCACACATCTGTATGCTCGTCAGCATTTACGAAACGTACTTGCTCTAGTTCAACCAATCAACCCTACGGTTGAAATTAAAGTAACAGCAGATGGGGATTATCAAGGTGTGTATGATATATCAGATAATACCATTACGATTAGTGAAACGTACGCAAATACAGCAAGCTATAAAAACTTAGTGGGTGTGTTAACTCATGAGTTAGGACACGCCACAACCATGCAACGCTTAAGAGATATTCGTGCAGGTAAAGTGACTTCACCTAAAGTACTACAAGCTTTAAACCATCTTATCAATAAACGAAACACCATCTTAACTGAACTAAATAAAGCAGGTGTAGCTTTAAGTGATAAACAAGCTTATATCCTAGAAGCAGGGAAGTATAGCGATGAAAATCAGTATGGGATAGAAGAGCTTATCAGTCATGTCTTAGGTAACGATGTAGAAGCTTTACGTTTATTAACTGAGTATGGGGGTAATAAGACAGACTTATCCAAAAATACCAAAGGGATTAAAGCCTTTATAAATGCAGTTAAAAACTTATTTACACCAAACTTGGATAATAAAAAAGCTCAAGGTAAAAAGCAGTTTGAAGCTCAGTATTCAGACTTTATGGGTGCATTAATAGAGCTTACCCAACCACTAGATGACATATCAGATAACACAGACCTTACACCAAATGGTTTAGATTTATTAGATGAGTTAACAACTCAAGATGTCACAACCCAAGTGATTGCTAACCATAAACTAGCTGCTCATGCTTATTTTAATGAAGCAGATGAAGTTTACGCTCACTATCAAGATGTGGCTCATAAATCCACGATTGAAGTGCTTAAACAACTTCCTAAAGGTAACATTAGTGAGACGCATAACGCTAAGCTAGATGGTTTAATAGATACACTACTTTCCAGCTTTTATAATAAACACCACAATGCTAGTGCCTTATTGGCTAACCAAGATAAACTAGATAAAGCGATAATAAGTGATGATAACCAAGTGCTTAGTCATGGCTTTAACTTAAGTGCAAAAGAACTGGCAAGTTATCAAGCAGTAAAAGCTGTGTTAGATAGCTTTGGGAATGCACAGCGTCATGAAGCCTATCAAGAGCTACGGCATATCTATGAAGAAATGCTAGATAACAAGGCAGGGTATCAGCAATTTATAAACTCTGATAACCCAACCAAAGATGATATTGAGCTGGCTAAAAAACAGTATGATTTTTTATTTCCTAAAAAAGAAACTGACCATACACCAGCACATAGATTGGTTGCACTTAGTTTAACCAGTGAGCAGATGTACAATCTGTTAAACCAAAAACGTCAAATATTAAAAAATAAGTCTGATAATCAAAGCTGGTTTGATAAAGCTATGGGGTTATTTAAAACACTATTAGATGTGCTACTACAAAAAGTGAAAGGGGATAAGTCTAAGCCTATTAATGCACAGATTGATTTTTTGGTAAATAAACTAACAAAATTAGATGAGCATTATAGATTACAAAGTCTAAGACGCTCTGATAAGCTATGGGAGTACAGAAAGTTTATTACTGTACCTGCTAATAAAGCGGTGAAAGGGGCACTTGATGTGGGTAAATCAGTTACTGTGGCTGTATTTCCTAAAACACAGACTTATTTTGATGCTGTGGTAAAAACACCATCACAGATTGCACGAGACATATCAAATGCCATCAATGCGTCAGATTCGTCTGATAAACCACTAGGCACACTAAGAGAGCTGATGAATGAATATGGTACAACAACCATCATGCAAAAGCTTATGACTCGTATGCTAGCAACAACTCAAAGCATAGGACAAGAACGAGAGTTAACACGAGCTTCTACCAAGAGTCAGTTACTGGCATTTTTTAAGGATAAGCCTACAGCAAACCAAGCACAAGCAATAACTAAGGGGCTATATGAGACAGACGCAAGTAGCTTACTTAATTATCATGATATGGATACCACGCTTGGGTTAATCGTAAATCATAGCTTACGAGATGGGCGTATCACAGCGATACGTAATCAGATTACACATAACTTTCAGCTAAACTTAGATGAGATAAATGGGATTATTAAAGCAACAATGGTCGCTGCTCGTAAAATGTATGATGGGGCAACTTTAGCAGATTATTTCTCAAATCCTGAGTTAATTGCCTTTACTTATAATAAACCAAATAATAAAGAATTAATTGGTTTAATTGATGAGCTAACCACGCTTACTGCGTTACGTTATTCACACGATGGTGTATATAAAAAAGCAGATATGAGTGAGCTTATCGCATTAATCCAAAATGATGAAGATGCCATTCGTCAAGTTTTAAAGCACCATCATACGCATATGACTGCATTTAAAACACAAGAATTTGCATCAAATCCTTTTAGTTTTACCAAAGGCTATACACCTGAGCTATATGATGAGCTAAGAGCGGTAAAAGCTGTAACAGGTGAAGAGCTTCAAGAATACTTAAATAAAGGATGGGCGTTAGAAACACCTGATGGGATAAAACAAGATGACTTTGATGATACACATACACGCTATTTGGTAACAACAGCAGATGCTGGTAAACCCCATTATCAATCAGGTGTGTTAGAGTTATCTGATACCCATGCTAAAGGTACGGTGGTTTATGAAGATTCTATACAAGTTGCTCAGATAGTTAAAAAACAAATCAAAGAGCGAGCTTTACATAATAAAGAAGTAAGCTGGCAATCTTTTAGTCCTTTTGATGAAGATACAAATCCAAAGGGTAGATTTATTGCATCTTATAATCCAGATGGTTCAGTTGCAAATCTACATTATGAGATGGAATCTAAAACAAGAGATAGACTGCTAAACCGTAATTTAAATTTTAGTGACATTATGGGTTCTATGGTAGGTAACACACAAGCCAAACAACCAATGAGAGAACATCAAAGAGATATTGTGCGTGCATTACATAAAGACTATACAGATGCAATGAAATCACCAGATGCTAATATGTTGGATTTTTTGGTATTAACACCTGATTCTTCTGACCCACAAATTGCAGAGCATTACAGATTACTACCTTATAGTTTTAAAGATGAAGCCAATAAGTTATTTGGATATAACCGTCCTATTTATATTCGTAAAGATATTTATAATATGGTACTAGGCTATAGACGAGTAAGTTTAGCTAATGTGTGGGATAAACCAGAAAACGAGCTTAATGAGTTTGAAAAACGATTTAAAAATCTGGTTACATCTAAATGGGGTGATAAAGCACGTGGTAGAGTGTTATGGACAGGTAAACATTGGGGTGCTTTAGTTAAACAAGTACAAAAATCTTGGGTAGTACGTAATCCATCTACATTAAAAGGTAATGTGATTTCTAATGCACTACTGTTAAGCTTAAAAGGTGTAAATCCAAAAGAAGTGATAACAGGTCATGTACGAGTATGGAAACATGGTAAAGAGTATCGTGACCTTGTCACTAAGGTAGCTCGTATTAAGGTACAACTAGAAGCAGGTACAGCTAATCAAGACCATCTACTAAGACAGCTAACAAACCTAACAGCAAGCATTAATTCACATTATTTACATAAGTTTATGCAAGCTGGTTTGATGAGTACGATTGTAGAAGACATTTCAGATGATAAAGGTCAATACACGTCAGCTTTAACGCGTAAGTTAGATAAATTTTATAATAATTTACCTAAGCCTTTAAAAGCTACGTTAGATTTTGTGTTTATTACTGAAGATTCTAAGTTGTATAAAGCTCTTTATGATGCAACGCAATTTAGTGACTTTGCTGCTAAAGTGTTATTAATGGAGCAATTAATGAAAGAAGGACATAGTTTTAATTATGCTTATAGTGAAGCTCAAGATGCCTTTATTGCTTTTGATGTGCCTACCAGTAAGTATATGGATTATGCAAATCGTATTGGTTTATTTATGTTTACTAAGTGGGCAATACGCTTTCAACGAGTGCTTGAAAAGCAATTTAAGAAAACACCAGCATCTGTCATAATGCAACACCTGTTAATAGAGAAGTTTACTGATGAAGCAGGTATTGCTAATCCTTGGGTAGGATTTGATATTATCTCTGGGAATACTGGTTTAGAAGATGGTGCATTTGGTTTATTAGATGCCTATTTACATACGCCTGTGATAGACCATATCGTTGATTAGGGAAAAACCATAATAAAATAAATTAAATAAACCCACTTAATTGGTGGGTTTATTTATTATATGGTTTACAAATTATGGGTTAGTTAGCACTAAAAACTTTATCTAAGTTTACCCCATGAACTACTAACCATGCTTGAGCAGGGTAGCTATTGACTGTTAAACGTCCTACTTCTACTTGGTGGAATTCCAGCTCATTTTCTAAACAGTAGTGACGTAAACTATGCCATGAGTAAGATTGTCCTGTAATATTACTAACTTCAGAAGTAGATGCAGAAGGTACTTTAAACTTAAGGGGTTCAGCTGGTTTATCTGATTCATCAGCTAGTACTTCGTTAGTTAGATAATCTATCATAATTTGAATCGCATTTCGTACTTCATCTTTTGAATAAATGTGGTTTAGCGTGGTCATTGACATAATAACTCCTTAGTTTTGTTGATTAAAATTAAAGTTTAGTTGCTTGTTGTTTTAGACTATTCAAATAATTAAACCACAAGCGATAAGCATTGGTTTGTTCAGGTAAGTAATGGTAATGGTCGTAAACACTACGAATACCTGTGACTTGATGCCCTAGCATCATCTCAGCAACTGTAAGTGACGTAAAACTACTAAATCTAGTTCTTGCTGTGCGTCTTAGGTCGTGAATACACCAAGGCTTCATCACATAGTGATACTGCTGATTTAGGTGTTGTCTGATACGTAGGGGTATTAAATTAGCCCAAGTGCGGGCTATAGGCTCATTAGCAGATATTTTCTTAATTTGACGATTGCAAAGCAGTAATTCATTACCACTTAAAGCAATTAACTCATCAATAACTGCCAAAGATTCGTCCAGTATGGGACGAAAGATAGGCGTGTGGGTACGATACCCCATCTTATGGTTAGACTGTGGTACAGTCCAAACCATCTGGATAAAATCAAAATCAGCCTTACGAGCTAATCTTAACTCTCCATTACGACAACCGTACAACAAAAGAAACTGAATGGCTAGACAGTTACGTTTAAATAAAGCACCATCTTGTAGTGCTTTAAATAACCATATCAATTCTTCATCATTCAGTACTCTTGACTTTTGTGGTTTTACAATCCCAAAATCAGCATAAGCGGTTAATTCTTTTAAGGGATTAGTAGTGATATAGCCGTGAGTTACGCACCATTTCATTACCATACGAGCATAGATTAAAATTCTGTTGGCTATGCTAGGGGATTTTTGTTTAACTTCATCAATCAAACTGACCCAAAAACTCGTGCTAAGCTTATCTACAGGTATATCACCATATTTTTTTGAGGGGGGTTGATGTTGGATAAAAATATGGCATGGAGGCGGTAGGTGAAGTGGTTTGATGGGCATCGTGATGATCGATTATTGTTCATGATGGGTTAAGCTGATGGTTTTATCTTGGCTGATGTTTGTGTGTTGTTTGGCGTGGTTTTTTGTGGGTAGGCTTGATATGTACCTTAACGATGCCTTGTGATAACGGTGCAAGATGTGAGAACGCTTTTTTGGTCAAATCAATACGACCTGATTTACCGATACGGTCATTGACTTTGCAGATGATGGATTTGCCATTTTTTGCGTTGATGACTTTAACATAACTGCCAAGTTTGAACTGGTTGGACGCACAAGTCATGCCTTGATTGCTAAATCGCTCGCCATTGGCGGTTTTGCGTCCATTGAATTTATCGGCATAATAAGAGGCGGTTGCTGCTTGAGCGTGAATGGAGAGCGTGGTCAGTGCAATTGCCAAAAAAGCAGCAAAATAACTTTTTAAAGAATGATTCATAATATTTGTTGGTTACAATGAATGGTCATTATACTAGATGATAAATTGTATTTGCAAATAATATGCCATAGCTTTACTTTGTCATCACAAAAAGATAAGGTTTGGGAAATATTGTTAAAAACGATGATTCAAAAACCACTATTTAAAAATAAGCCATCTTAAATCATAACCTACCTTAAATCAAATCTACCCTACCTAATGCAAAAAGCACTACTTAAAAGCACTCAAATTGCAAAGATGAATTGGTAGGTTGAGAATAACTATGTGTGGTGATGTTGCAGTGGTATGATGAATTGTTTATAATATTTGGATATCTTTTATCATTATTTTTTATTATCATTAACAAAGGGTGTTAGGCTGTGGCAATTTTATCTATGCAGGATTTGGATTTATTAGGCAAGCGTGTGCTGATTCGTGAAGATTTGAATGTGCCGATTAAAGACGGCGTAATTACAAGTGATATACGTCTTAAAGCTGCTATTCCTACCGTTGAAGAAGCCTTGAAAAAAGGAGCAGCAGTTATTGTGGCATCGCATTTAGGTCGTCCAACTGAAGGGGAAAAGGAGCAAAAATACTCGCTTAAGCCTGTGGCAGATTATTTGGCAAAAAACTTAGATTACCCTGTGTCTTTTTCAAATGACTACCTAGAGCATGGCGTAGACGCTAAGGCAGGCGAGCTGATAGTACTAGAAAACGTACGTTTTAACCAAGGCGAAAAGAAAAACAGCGAAACACTATCTAAACAATATGCCGATTTGTGTGACGTTTTCGTGATGGACGCATTTGGCACGGCACACAGAGCCCAAGCATCAACCGAAGGGGTTATTCGTGCAGCTGCTCGTGACGGTAAGCCTGTGTGTGCTGGTAATCTTTTATCAACGGAACTATCAGCACTGGCTACCGCACTAAATCAGCCAAAGCCACCTGTGCTTGCCATTGTTGGTGGCTCAAAAGTATCTACCAAGCTTGATGTGTTATTAAGCCTAGCTAAGATATGCGATAGTATTGTTGTGGGCGGTGGTATTGCCAATACGTTTTTGGCAGCCCAAGGGGTGAATGTCGGTGCATCACTATATGAGCCTGACTTGATTGACACTGCTAAGGCTATCATGACGCAGACAAACATTTTATTACCAGATTATGTCGTTGTCGCTGATAAAGCCCAGATTGATTTTGATGACTTTTTAGGTTCACTTTCTAAGGCAGATGCAGTCGTTAAGTCTGTTACTGAAATAGGCGAAAATGATATGATTTTAGACATTGCCAAACAAAGTGCTGAAAAAATTGGCGATGCGATTAAAAATGCCAAAACCATACTTTGGAATGGACCTGTGGGCGTCTTTGAAGTGGATAAATTTGGTATAGGTACACAGATTTTGTCTTTGGCAGTAAAAGACAGTGATGCTTTTAGTATTGCAGGTGGTGGTGATACATTGGCAGCAATTGATAAATATGGCGTAGCAGATGATGTCAGTTATCTATCCACAGGCGGTGGGGCGTTTTTAGAGTTTGTTGAAGGTAAGACTTTGCCTGCCATTGCAGCATTAGAAGAGTTTGTTGCCAAATAAATTGAAATAATTTTATTTTATATTAAGCTAAAAATCATTAATAGGTTAAATTATTGTAATGTTTTGTATTTAGACGGTAAAATCTATTGCAAATCATTGCAAATTTACCTATGATAGCATATTGTTTGATATAGATTACACGTTTAACTAGGTAGGTTTATCATGAAAAAATTAGCTATATTTGGAGCGATGGTGGCACTTGTGGCTTTGACAGCGTGCAGTCAAGAGACACAAGATAAAGCTGCTGAAGCTGTAGATTCAGCGAAAACAGATACTGCTGAAGTTGCTAAGCAAGCAGAAGCCGCAGCTCAAGGTGTTGCAGATGAAGCTGTCGCTGTCGCTCAAGATGTTAGCAGCGAAGTTGCAGCAGCAGAGAATACCGCAGAAAGCCAAGTGCCAGAAGATCAAAAATACTAAGCTTGGCTACTTGGTATGTTAAGCTAACAGCGTACTAAGCTCGACTTATCGTCGGGCTTTTTTGTTGATTAGTCATGCAAGACAGCTTATTATTTGGTATAATACCAGGTAAATTTATCACTATCTTAAGGAGAATTTCATGGCACTCGTATCACTACGCCAATTACTTGATCATGCAGGCGAACACGCTTATGGCTTACCCGCCTTTAATGTCAATAACTTAGAGCAAATGCGTGCCATTATGATGGCGGCTGATGAGACCGACTCACCAGTCATTGTCCAAGCATCGGCAGGTGCCAGAAAATATGCAGGCGCACCTTTTTTGCGTCATTTGATTTTATCTGCCATTGAAGAGTGGCCACACATTCCTGTGGTCATGCACCAAGACCACGGCACAAGCCCAGCTGTCTGTCAGCGTTCTATTCAGCTTGGATTTAGTTCGGTGATGATGGACGGCTCACTACGTGAAGACGGCAAAACTCCTGCTGATTATGAATATAACGTCGCCGTTACTCGTGAAGTGGTCAAGATGGCTCATGCGTGTGGTGTGTCGGTTGAAGGCGAAATTGGCTGTTTGGGTAGCTTAGAAACTGGCATGGCAGGCGAAGAAGACGGCGTGGGTGCAGAAGGGGTGTTAGATCATAGCCAATTATTGACCTCAGTAGAAGAAGCTCGTCAATTTGTATCAGACACGAACGTTGACGCTTTGGCGATTGCTGTGGGGACATCGCACGGTGCTTATAAATTCACACGACCACCAACAGGCGATATTTTGGCAATAGACCGCATTAAAGAGATTCACGAAGCCCTACCAAATACGCATTTGGTCATGCACGGCTCATCTAGCGTGCCACAAGAATGGCTACAAATCATCAATGAAAATGGTGGTAATATCGGTGAGACTTATGGCGTGCCTGTTGAGCAGTTGGTTGATGCCATCAAACATGGCGTGCGTAAGATTAACATTGATACCGATTTGCGTTTGGCAAGCACTGGGGCTATTCGTCAATTTTTAAATGAACACCCTGCTGAATTTGACCCACGCAAATATCTAACTGCATCTATCAATGCCATGAAAGACATCTGTGTGGCACGTTATGAAGCCTTTGGTTCGGCAGGCAATGCCAGTAAGATTCGCCCCATCTCGCTTGAAAAAATGGTAGATTATTATAATTAAGCTATTGCTTTTTATAAAACCCAGCTTTTTTTGTTGGGTTTTATAGTTTTAAGACAAAGGATTTTTATGATTGCAATGATTACAGGGCAAGTGCAATACCTAAATGCACCATTTGCTTGTATTATGACAACGCACGGCGTTGGCTATGAGATTGAGTTGCCCATCCCTGCATTTTGTACATTAGCGGTGGGTGCTCAAGCGTCACTTTTTACGCATTTACACGTGCGTGAAGATGCGCAGCTGCTTTTTGGGTTCATAAGTCAGACCGAACGAGATACATTTCGAAAGCTTATTAAGATTACAGGTGTGGGGGCAAAAATGGCGGTGGCAATCTTATCCACGCTATCGGTTGATGAACTTCGCCAAGCAGTCGAATGTAATAATGATGCAGCTTTGGTTCGTGTCCCCGGCATTGGCAAAAAAACCGCTCAGCGTCTAGTGATAGACTTAAAAGGCAAACTTACGCAGTTTGGCGGTGGGATACTTGATGGTCAAGGTGAATTTTTTGATGTTGGCGTGATAGGCGATACCACCATGAGAGTGATTGCTGAAGTGGAGAGTGCTTTGGTTAGCTTAGGCTATAAAGAAAAAGAAGCTCAAAAAGCGATTAAAAACGCCCAGCAGGATTTGGACGATATAAATACCCAAACCCTACTAAAAGCCGCTTTAAAGGCTCTGTCTGGATTCTGATTCATAGGGGTATTGCACTTGCAGCAGGTCTATAAGTGCTTGGGTGCTGCCAGAACGAGTTAGATTTGGGTTGGTCACCACGCCTAAGTGACGCTGTAATTCAATATCGTCTGCCATGTCAATCTTGACCAAATCTTGATTGATTAAAGTCTCTGGCAATACCGACCAGCCTAAGCCTATTGAGACAAGCATACGTATGGATTCAAGTGGATTGGTACTCATTGTGGCATAAGGACGTAAATTGTGCTTACCAAATTCTGCCAAAGTGATTTGACTGGTAAAGGTATTTGCCGCAGGCAATATGGCAGGGTGATGGGCAAGCTGTAAAAGGCTGACGTCGCTTTTTTGGGCAAGTGTGCTG
Source organism: Moraxella nasovis (assembly GCF_022701215.1). Taxonomy (NCBI): domain Bacteria; kingdom Pseudomonadati; phylum Pseudomonadota; class Gammaproteobacteria; order Moraxellales; family Moraxellaceae; genus Moraxella; species Moraxella nasovis. Next base: position 2,005,148 of record NZ_CP089976.1, read on the forward strand.
AGCGTCCCTGTTACAAAATACAGCGGATCTGACCATAGTGTATGGTACTGCAATCTGCGATCATAGGTAGGCGGTAGGGTTAAGAATGCTAAAGCAACATCACCATCGAGTACGGCTTTATGTGCCTCTTCACTATCCATAAATCGCACTTCAAGCTGTACAGCAGGGTGGGTTTGGATAAATTGCTTAAGCACAGAAGAAAGATGGTGCAATCCGATATGGTGGCTTGTGCCGATAACAAGCTTCCCTGCAGCGATTTCCTTAGATTTTTGTAAATGAATGCGGCATAACTCATAGTCTTCAAGCCATTTTTTGGCATGGGGTAATAATTCATGTGCGGTCGCTGTTGGAATAATGCCTCGACCGACTGTATCAAAGAGTGTTACGCCAAATTCTTCTTCTAGGTTTTTGATGCGTTTACTGACAGCAGGCTGGGTGATGAATAAGTTCTCGGCTGCACCAGAGATACTGCCCGTTTTCATCACGGTAATAAAAGTAGTTAGATTTGTAGTATTCATGAAGATAGTCCTTATTTTCATAATAGAAAGCAGTATTATAATAAATTTTTTGTTATAGATAAACCAATTTCTAGAAATTTTAGTTAAAATTAATCATTTTCTTATAATTAGCTAAACTTTATATTTTATATTCGACTTTATATTTATAAAAATAAGGAATTAAAAAAATAAAAAATAATAAATAATTATTATTATAAAGCTATGCTATACTGCTTTTAAACAAACTATAGCCTAGCTTTAAACACACCCCAACTTACGCTTGCTAAGATATAGACATAACGGAGCAACTCATGGTAGGCAAAACCCTATACGATAAATTATGGCAAGACCATTTGGTCAAACAGCGTGATGATGGCTCGGCACTCATCTATATTGACCGCCATTTATTGCATGAAGTAACTAGCCCCCAAGCTTTTGAAGGCTTATCTTTGGCAGGGCGGACACCTTGGCGATTGTCTGCTAATATCGCAACGCCTGACCATAACGTCCCCACTTCCACTTTTGAGCGTACACAAGGCATTAGCGGCATTAGCGATGACATCTCACGCATTCAAGTCAAAACGCTTGATGACAACTGCAAAAATTTTAATGTCATGCAGTTTGGTATTAATGACGAACGCCAAGGCATTGTGCATGTGGTCGGGCCTGAGCAAGGGCTTGTTTTACCGGGTATGACGGTGGTGTGCGGTGATAGTCATACTGCCACGCATGGGGCTTTGGGCTGTTTGGCACATGGTATTGGCACAAGTGAAGTGGAACACGTCTTGGCAACAGGGTGCTTGATTGCCAAAAAAATGAAAAATATGCGTATCGTGGTTGATGGCAGACTTGCCAAAGGCGTAACGCCAAAAGACGTGGTGCTGGCGATTATCGGTAACATTGGTACGGCTGGTGGTACAGGCTATGCCATTGAATTTGCAGGCGAAGTATTCAATGATATGTCTATTGAAGGGCGTATGACTGTTTGTAATATGGCGATTGAAGCTGGGGCAAGGGTGGGACTTGTGGCGGTGGACGATAAAACCATTGACTATGTCAAAGGTCGTCCTTATGCACCCACAGGCGAGGATTGGGAGTGTGCGGCTACTTATTGGCGGTCGTTGCATTCTGACGAAGGGGCTGTCTTTGATAAAGAGATTTGGCTTGATGGCAGTCAAATTGCACCGCAGGTATCGTGGGGGACATCGCCTGAAATGGTGGTGGACATCACCCAATCTGTTCCGACTTTGCAGATGGCAAAAGATGAGACGCAAAAGGCAGATTGGCAACGTGCCTATGCTTATATGGGGCTGACAGCAGGTCAGTCATTAAGCGACATCAAGCTTGACCGTGTATTTATTGGGTCGTGTACCAATTCACGCATTGAAGATTTGCGAGCGGCGGCAAGCGTGATAAAAGGTCGCAAAGTAGCGGATACTATCAAAGAAGCGTTGGTGGTGGCAGGCTCTGGATTGGTTAAAGCCCAAGCCGAACAAGAAGGTTTGGACAAAATCTTTAAAGAGGCAGGGTTTGAATGGCGGCAGCCGGGGTGTTCTATGTGCCTTGCGATGAATGCTGATAAACTTAAAGCAGGTGAGCATTGTGCCAGTACCAGTAACCGTAATTTTGAAGGTCGTCAAGGCAATGGTGGACGCACGCACCTTGTCAGTCCAGAAATGGCGGCAGCGGCAGCGATAGCAGGGCATTTTGTGGACGTGCGGACGTTTTGATTTTGACCAATGAACGCGCTAAGATAAACTAGTGCGTTCATTTTGGAGAAAATTATGCTGTTATCAATTTTTGAGCAACATTAATCAAATGGTTCAGCATTTGGATAATGCCGTCAAAATACAATTGATTGAGCAGTTACAAAAAGATATTGCCAATAAACCACCTGATGATTTATCAAAATTCACCCCAAGAAATGATTTGGTTGTGGGTAACTTTGATGATTTGGGAAATATCAGTTAGGAAAAGGAGTTAAGTCTTGAATTTCCCCAATAGTGTATGTCTTGATACTCATGCGGTTGTTTGGCTTGAAAATGGCGAAATATATAGATTTGGTAAACGGTCGCTAGATTATTTGGCAAATTGTCGTTTGCTGATACAGTTATTTAAAATATTGCTAATAAAGCAAATTTTAATATTTACCAAAAATCTTGGTTTGATAAAAATCTTGGTTTGATAAAAATCTTGGTTTGATAAAAATCTTGGTTTGATAAAAATCTTGGTTTGATAAAAATCTTGGTTTGATGCTGTTAATATCGCCTTGCATTGCAATTTTACTAAAGACGCATTTGACGCTTGATTATCACACATGCCATGATAGATAATAGCATGCTAATCAGTACAGATGAAAAAAATTAACTAAGCATTATACCAATTATGTTTGGTAAAATTTCAGCAATTAAATTTTGTAAAACAATCACAAGGAAAATCCCATGAATCTAACTGCCAACACCTACCTAGATGTCCGTAATCCCACCCAGCCCACAGGCGAGATGATATTGACCTGTGCCGATATTGCCAATGAAAGCACATTATCTAATGACTATGTCGCCAATATTTGGGGCTATACAGGGGGTAATATCAGCCCAGAATTGATGTGGCAAAATGCCCCCAAAGACACCAAAAGTTTTGTCATCACGCTATTTGACCCTGACGCACCCACAGGCTCTGGCTTTTGGCATTGGAATGTGTTTAATATTCCTGCTGATTGGACGGCATTACCCAAAAATAAATCCAATGATTTTGGTGATGGTATTATTGAGCTTAAAAATGACGCAGGACTAACTGGCTTTATTGGGGCATTTCCACCCAAAGGCGATAAACCACACCGCTATATTTTTACGCTATACGCCCTAAATGAAAAACTGGATTTAAACAATAGCATTAGCCCTGCGGTATTGGGATTTAATTTAAATGGTAAAGTTTTGGCGACAGCTAAATTGACGGCTTATTATCATTGGTAATTATTGAACAATGAAAGAAAATAGCGATTTTTTAGACTTTTATAGAAATATCACATTTTCTGATAACTATGATGTTAATTCATTTATTGGTAAATGGATTGATGATGCGATTTGGTCGGATGAAGAGTATATCAAATTAGAAAAATCGCTATTGACTATTCAAAAAGCATATCCCTATCCAACCGATATTCCAAGAGAAATTATCATATCACTTTATAGAATTATTGAGTTGATGATGATACCAAATTGGTTAGATTTTGATGTTGAAAAATCCAATCTGAATGATGAGAGTGATATCTTTGATAGATTTGAGAGATTAAAATTGGTCATTTCTTATGTTTTGTCTGGCAATGATATTCAAGAAATAGGATTTGGTTATAATCCATAATTATTTGTTAAAATTAAGGCAATCTATTTGGATTATCTTATTTTTTTGAAATTAAGGTGTAAAATGAAAAAATACCTAACCGAAATCGGCATTGTTGCCCCATTAGACCGTGCCAATGTAGATACCGATTTAATTATCCCCAAGCAGTTTTTAAAATCCATCAAACGCACAGGGTTTGGTGATAATTTATTTGATGAACTGCGTTATTTGGACGAAGGCTACTTGGGGCAAGACATCAATAAACGCCCCAAAAATCCTGATTTTATCTTAAATCAAGACCGCTATGCCAACGCCACCATCTTGCTTGCTCGTGCTAATTTTGGCTGTGGGTCTAGCCGTGAACACGCACCGTGGGCGTTGAATGAATTTGGGTTTCGCACGGTGATCGCCCCAAGTTTTGCTGATATTTTTTATAATAACTGTTTTAAAAACGGAATGCTCCCTGTTATTTTAAAAGAAAGTGAAATTGATGAATTATTCAAAGAATGTTTTGATAATATCGGCTACCAATTAACGGTGGATTTGGCAAATCAAAAAGTGATTAGCCCAAGTGGTAAAGAATACCATTTTGAAGTTGATGAATTTCGTAAGCATTGCTTGCTTAATGGCTTAGATGATATTGGTTTGACGTTGCAAAATAGCGATGAAATTCGTGCCTTTGAAGAAAAGGCGAGAGCGGATAGACCTTGGGTGTTTAGAGAGTTAAGATGAATGAAAAACTTATTTTTATCATCTTCTTTGTTTGATGTTGCAAAATTTTTGCCGAGTTTTTTAAGTGGTATTGACAAAAATAAGCAATTTAAAAGCGTGGCTTTTATTGATGTTGCCAGTCAAATAGAAGAGTATAAAGCCAATATTGACCGTGCCAAATGTGCTTTTGATGAGCTTGGTTTTTTGATTGAAATGATTGACTTTAACCAATCATCTGATGACATCAAAAAATCCATTGTTTATTGCGATATGGTTTATGTTGCTGGTGGTAATACGCCTTATTTATTAGAGAAATTAAAAGCCAAAAATTTATTAGAGCAATTAAAAGCCAAAAAGATTGATGTTTTTTTTAATTGAATGGATTGGACAAGGCAAACCCTATATCGGTGAGAGTGCAGGCAGTGCCATTTTGGCTCAGGATATTAAATATATTTTACCACTAGAAAATGAAGTAGAGCGATTTGATGATTTTGTTGGATTGGGTGTGATAGATTTTTATCCTTTGGTGCATTTTGGTGATAAACCATTTGATGAAGCTACCAAAACGATTTTTGATAATTATTCATCAAAAGATAAAATGATAGCATTAAACAATCGGCAAGCATTGATAATCTATGACAATAAAATGTTAATTCCATCTTAATTAAATCAAAAGGTAATCCTATGACCAAACACATCGCCATCTTAGAAGGAGATGGTATTGGACCTGAAATTATCCAGCAGGCGGTCAAAGTCTTGGATAAATTAAAATCGCAAGGGCTTGACGTGTCCTATGAATACGGACTTTTGGGCGGGTCGGCATATGACAAGTACGGCAAGCCTTACCCAGATGAGACCCGCACGCTTTGCCAAAAGGCGGATGCCGTACTGCTTGGGGCGGTGGGGTCGCCACAGTATGACAGCTTGCCACGAGATGTCCGCCCTGAACGTGGACTACTTGCCATTCGCCGTGATTTAAATTTATTTGCCAATCTGCGTCCTGCGATTTTATATAAGGAGCTGGCGAACGCTTCTACTTTAAAGCCTGATGTGGTGGCAGGGCTTGATATTTTGATAGTCAGAGAGCTGACAGGCGACATTTATTTTGGCGAGCCACGGGGTATTCGTGTGCTTGAAAACGGCGAGCGTGAAGGCTTTAATACGATGAAATATTCAGAGAGCGAGATTTATCGTATCGCCCATGTGTCGTTTAGGTCGGCTCAAAAACGACACAAAAAACTGTGTAGCGTAGACAAAGCCAATGTGTTAGAAACCACCGAGCTTTGGAGACAGATTTTTAATGACGTTGCCAAAGAGTATCCAGATGTTGAGCTTAGTCATATGTATGTGGACAATGCGGCAATGCAACTTGTCAAAAACCCCAAACAGTTTGATGTGATTGCCACAGGTAATATTTTTGGTGATATTTTGTCAGATTTGGCAAGTATGCTCACAGGCTCCATCGGTATGCTCCCATCAGCCAGCCTAAATGAGACTGGCAAAGGGCTGTATGAGCCAAGCCATGGCTCAGCCCCTGATATTGCAGGTCTTGATAAAGCCAATCCACTTGCCACGATTTTGTCACTCGCCATGCTTGTGCGGTATAGTTTGGGTGATGAAAGCCGTGCTGTACAAATTGAGACAGCGGTACAAAACGTGCTAAAACAAGGCTATCGTACAGCGGATATTTTTGAAGATGGTTGTACGCTTGTTGGCTGTGAACAAATGGGGGATTTGGTAGCTAATTGCCTGTAATTTTTTGATTGATCGAACATGAGAATAAATCGGGATTGGGTATCAGTTCCGATTTTATTATTTTATAGGCAGATATTTTATTTTCACATTGTCGGGTGGTGGTTTTTTATTGTAAAATGGTTGATAAGTCATTTTTAAGGGGGATAAGATGAGATTAAAAGTATTAACAGGCGTAATTTTAGTGGTGCTTGGTTTGGCAGGGTGTCAAGATGCCAACACTTTTCAAAGACCTGTGGTTAATCAAGAGCAAAACGCCACCACGCCAAAAATTGATGAGCAAAAAAGCATTTCTGATACGCTAAAGGCGGTTGATGAGAATCTTGCCAATGTCGCCAAAGGCATTAAAAAAGTAACTTTTAAGGAAGTGCCGGTAGAATACACCCTTCCAAAATCAGTCTCATCGGTGTGTAAAGCTGAACCAGATTGGGAAAAACAAGAAATCGCCTGCCCAAATATCAATATCTCAGTAGCCGACGTTGAACCTAAATGGATTGAGCGGTCGGTTAATCTTGCCATTACAAATGATGATAATCCAAAATTACTCAAATTTCGCCGTGCTTTGGACAAGTTTGCCGTAAGTCAAGTCAGTGATGGCTACTCAACGCCATACCTTTGGGAACTTAAGCCCACCTACTTAGGCATGCATAATAATTTAGCACAATTTGCTGTAACTGAAGACATGTATCTTGGTGGTGCTCATGGCATGCAGTCAGAGACATATTTAGTTTATGATTTGGATTTGGGCAGTAGAATCCAGTTGTACGATATTGAAAAAGATGATTTGATCGATAGTGAATTATCGCTTTATACGCTGGCAACCGATGCTTATGACGACTATTTAAAGCAGCAATTAGAAGATAGCCAAAGCATCGAACAGCACAAAAGTGATTATCCACTTGAGCTTACCGAAGATTTTTATTTTGATGAACAAGGCCTGATACTGCATTATAATCCTTATCGTCTTGGCCCTTATGCTATGGGCCCAATTGAGTTAATCATCCCTTATCGCAGCTTAAAAGGCGTGATTCGTGATGAATATTTGCCTGCCATGAAATAATAAAAACACCTGAGTACTGTTATACGCATTAAATTATGCGATAATTTAACAAATAATACACAATATCATTTGATAATGGTTATTTATTAGGTTATAATGTGTTAAAATTTAATGGCGTGAGCGGTATTCATGAGTGATCTATTGAGTAAATCTTCTGGACAACGAAACTTAGCAATTGGCATAGCGGTGGCAATACACGGTTTAGTAGGGCTGGGGCTGTCGTTTATGCCAACAATGACCATCAAACCCATTGAGCCAACTAAACCGCTTGAAATTCAAATGATCTCGATTAATAACGAGCAATCAGAAGAGCCGACAAAACAGATGCCAAAGCCTGTGGTAGAGCCTAAGGTGACGCCCAAGCCCGTTGTAGAACCCAAGCCTGTAGTTGAGCCTAAGCCTGTGGTAGAACCTAAACCTGTGGTGAAGCCTGTGCCGACACCAAAAGTGGAAACGCCCAGGCCTGTCATCGCAACGGAAAAACCAGCACCAACCCCTCATGCGGTAGAAAAACCACAACCCAAGCCTGAAGTAGCCGAGCCTGTAAAAACAGCAACACCAAAGACTGAAAAAGTAGAGCCTATCTCTGCACCACCACAGCCCGAACAAGCACCAGTCAGCTCTAAGCCGCCAAATGAACCAGCTCCTAAATCTAGTCAGCCAAGTAAGCCTGCTCCAGCTGCTGAGAAAAATACTACGACAGAGCTGACCAATCAAGATTTGACAAATCAGATTAATGCCAGCTGGAAAAGAAAGCCAAGATTAGAGACGATCGATATAGATGATGTTGGCAAAAGAAGCTTGCTTGGTACGACAGTCAGCACGAATATTAAACTTTCCATCGATAAAGATGGCAAAATTACTTCGGTATCTGGAATTGATCTTGGTGACGCACGTCTAAATAAAAAAGTGGAGCATCTGATTCTAGCAGGGCGATTCCACCCCTTTAAAAATGCTAATGGGCAACCGATGTCAGGGCATGCTAGTTGGACCATCAACATTACTATCCCTGATTAGGCTATCCCTGATTAGTTTAGTTTATATCATCATTTAACAATTTAATTTTTAAGGAATTTTTATGAATTTTGCACATTATTGGCAGTACACTGATGCTGTAAGCAAGACACTATTTTTTATTTTGTTCGCTCTTTCGGTCTTGTCGTGGGTTGTGGGTATTTTACGCATATTAAAATCTCGTAAACTTGCAAATGACATCGCAAGCGATTTACAATCAACCATCACTTCTAAGCAAAACGACTTATCCAAGCTAGAATTTAGTCAGCGTAAAATGGTAGCAGAACAAACCCTACTCCAAAAAATCGCTCAGTACCGTTTTGAATCTGAAAAAGGGTTGCCTGTGCTTGGTACGACGGCTGCAATCGCGCCGTTTATTGGGTTATTTGGTACAGTGTGGGGGATTTTTCACGCTTTACATAGCATTGCTGAAAGCGGTCAGGCAGGCTTAGCTCAAGTGGCAGGACCTGTGGGTGAAGCTCTCATCATGACAGCATTGGGGTTGGCAGTGGCTATTCCTGCTGTGGTCTTTTTTAATATCGCTACCCGTCTTAATAAGCGAGCCATGCATGTCGCCACCGATACTGCTCATCTAATTCTTGCTAAAACCGCAAGCTAGGAGAACATTATGGCTTTTGAATTAGGCGATAGCCAAGACCAAGGTATGAGCGAGATTAATCTTATTCCACTCATTGATATTATGCTAGTTTTGATGATTATCTTTTTGGTAACGGCAACGGTGCTAAATCCAAGCGTTCCACTTGATTTGCCAAAAACGACAGCTCAAATCAATCAGCTGCCACCAAAGGTTATCCAAGTGAGTATCGATGCCAATGAGACTATTTTTTGGGATGATCAAAAAATCAGCATTGACGAGTTACAAGCTCGATTTGCCAAAGCAGCTAGTGGCGATGAAGATCCACAAGTGCAGCTAAGAGCAGACAAAAATGGCAAATATGATACGGTTGCTCAAGTTTTGGCAAGTGCCAGCACAGCAGGACTATCAAAGATTGCTTTTGTGAATGACTAAATTTTCATAAAATGACCAAAGCCGCTCCATATAAGGGGCGGTTTTTAATGGGTGGATTAGGGTTCACTAAGAAGACAGCTGTTTAAGCCTATCTTGCAATTGTAATAGCTTGGCATTCGCATCATCAGTATAGCGTACAGATAACTGCTTGGTTAGTTTTTTGATTTGGGTGCGGATTTTTGCCAGCTCAACGGTATTTTTGGCAAGATTTTCACTTGGAGCATCTGGTGTGATAGTAGGCATAAGAGCGTTTGCCATTGCACTTTCAACAGCACTAACGACAGGCTTTGCCCCTTCGGTGATCGTCTTAGCAACTCGATTGAGATGCTGATGATAGCGTCGTCTTAGGTGTTCTTGTTCATTTTGGCGTTCATCATCACTTAGTACCCTTGGAAATTCTACCAGATCAATGCAGTCCACAGGACAAGGAGTAAGGCACAGTTCACAGCCTGTACATAGCTCTTTAATAATACTGTGCATGTGCTTAGCTGTTCCGATGATGGCATCGACAGGGCAGGCAGGAATACACTTGGTGCAACCAATGCAGTTTGGCTCATCAATCACCGCACGCACTTCGATTGGGCGACCTGTCTGCTCATGGGTCTGCCACTTACTCGGGGTGGCGGCAAGTGACTGCTTCCCTATAATGGCAGCGATTTGGTCGGCGACTACTTGACCACCCGGTATGCACAGATTGGTTGGCTCATTATGCATGATAATGCCACAAGCATAGGGTAAGCACCCATCATGATGACCGCATAGGCCGCACTGCGTTTGGGGTAGTGTGGCGTCAATTTGGGCGACTTTTTGGCGGTCTTGAGCTGTCAGTGTATCTAACTGTAAGGACTTAAAAAGTACTGGCAAATCGTCCAAACGTGCTGTCAAATCAGTATTTTCAATGTGTATGGTTAAGGTCATGACAATAGGCTAAGTTAGGGCAATGCCACACTCTTTGGCGGCTTGGCAAATTAAAGCACGGGCAATAGTGCCAACTTCAGGAATGGCTGGCAAATCATGAAAATCAAAAAACTGAGCATGGCTTATCTCATCTGTCTGCGGGGTGATCACGCCACCATCATAGTGAGCAATAAACCCAAGCATAAGATTAGTCGGATAAGGCCACGGCTGACTGCTGATATAGCGTGGTTCACGAATCGTTACGTTTACTTCTTCTAGTGTTTCACGGCATAAAGCAGATTCTAAGGATTCGCCCGCTTCTACAAAGCCTGCAATCAGCCCATAAACTCCTTTATCGGCATGGCGATGGTGCTTGGCAAGTAAGATTTGCGGCTTGTGATTGGTAGGGTGATTTCTTATGATGGCGACAATGATGCAAGGCTGAACCCTAGGATAGGCATGATGTCGGCAAGCAGGGCAAATCATGGCATTTTCGCTGTGGTGCATTTTAGTTGGTGTGCCACATCGTGAACAAAAGCGATGATCGTTTTGCCAAAGGACTAACTGAATGGCTCGGCTTAGCTGTTCGGCAGTCTGTGAATCACAGTGATATGCCAACTGACGAAATGATATCAGCTCCAAACATGGATGTGTGGTCGTGGTGTAGCCACTCCCAAAAGCTCCCACTAAGCCACAGGCTAATGCACGATCTAGATCAATAACATGGCTGATAACGCCATAAGAAGCGGTCTTTGGCAAAATTTCACCAAAAGCAAGGCTTATTGCACCTAAATCAGCAAGTTGATTTGTGGATATGTTAAATAAGACAGGTACGCCATTATGGCATAATACGCTGTCATTTTTTATGATTAAAGCTGCTTGATGGGTCATATTTGCTCTTATTTTAGTATAGCGGCACGCCAAGCTGCATCACCGTCTATGTCGCTTGCAGAAACACGTAAACCATCAGCAAAATCATTTAGACGGCGAAAGCTGGCTAAGCCTGTGTTAGTCTGATTCTCAGCGTCATAATCGTCCATATTAATCGCCATTTGACCACCTGTCATCGCCAAATAGACTTCTGCTAGAATCTCTGAGTCAAGCAAAGCCCCGTGGAATGTACGATCTTGAGTGCCGACGTTTAGCCTGCGTCTTAGGGCGTCAAGGGAGTTTTTTTGACCTGGATACAGCTGTTTGGCGATGTCTAAGGAATCGGTAACCTTCACCCGCTCACTAAAGTCAGTCAATCCAACCTTGTCAAATTCCATTTTCAAAAATCGCATATCAAACGGTGCGTTATGGGCGATAACTTCACTGCCGACCATAAAATCATAGATTGCTTGGGCGACGTCTTTAAACTTTGGTTTATCTTCTAAAAACTCGTTAGAAATACCGTGAATGCGAATGACTTCTTCGTCCATTTGTTTATCAGGATTGATATAGACGTGTAGCTGATTGCCTGTAAACTTACGCCCAACCATCTCAATAATCCCCACCTCGACAATGCGATCACCGTTTTGATCCTCAAAGCCTGTGGTCTCTGTATCCATAATCAGCTGTCTGTTTGAGCTATTTTGGTTGCTAGGCTTAGGCAAAATCGCCCAAAAGTCGGCATTGGCTTGGCTGGTTTTGCCATCATAGGCAGGATTTTGGGCGTCATTTGGGCTAACAGCAAAACCTTGTTGGTACACATCTATCGCATGCTCTTGTGGTGGAGCGTCGTCAGGTTTGCCATCAGTTGTTTCATTGGCTTTGATAAGCTTACGCCCAGAGCTTGTCACCCCTAGATTTGCCAAGTGATCTGCCTTGGTGTTACCTGCATGACCTGCATGACCCTTGACCCAGCACCACTCAATGGTACGGTTTTGGCGAAGCTCATCAAGCTTTTGCCACAAGTCAAGGTTGATGACAGATTTGCCATCTGCCTTTTGCCAGTTTTTTTGTTTCCAACCGTCAAGCCATTCACTCATGCCTTGCTTAACGTAATTTGAGTCCGTCCAAAGTTGTAACGGCACATCACTTGGCGTGTTCTGTAAGGCAACGATTGCTGCCATCAGCTCCATGCGGTTATTGGTCGTGTCTGCATCGCCACCCCAGATATTCTCAATATTACCATCAGTATGGTGGATGTGAACGCCAAAACCGCCAGCCGCTTGGCTGTTTTTGCCATTGCCTTTACAAGCTCCGTCGGTATAAGCGATTGTTTGATTTATCATATGAGTATCTTTTATCACAAAAGCTTAATTATAATCTATTTAGGCATTTTTGTCATGAAACAAGCCTGTGCATTTTTAGACCAACTTTGTTATAATGCCATACGATTTGCCACCACAACCCTTATAAAGCCCCATCATGACTGATTTATCTCATCGTTTTGCTCGCCCATTTCGCCCAGAAGTATTGATTAGCCCTAAGCACATTAAGTTATCGCCACTTGATAATCGTCCATTATTTTTTGAGATTGGGGCAGGCAAGGGCAAGCATGCTTTACTGTTTGCACATGATAACCCAAACAAGCAACTGCTCGCTGTAGAACGCACCCATGAGAAAATTACTGCCTTTCATAAGCAACTTACAAACTTAGCTTGTGATAATTTATACGCCATTCAAGCTGACGCCATCGCCTTTGCTGTGCATTATCTACCGCCAAATTCTCTTGATGGGGTGTTTATCTTATATCCCAATCCCGAGCCGCACAATAAAAACCAACGCTGGCTAAATATGCCGTTTTTTGAATTTTTAATCTCACGCATGAAAGCAGGGGCTAAGCTTACCTTAGTTAGCAACATCGCTTGGTACATAGACGAAGCTGAAGAAAAGCTAAACAATACATGGCTGCTGCCTTATGACAAGCACCAAGTTGCCACCGATTCAGCTCGCACACATTTTGAGATAAAATATCTACAACGTGGCGAGACTTGCACCGAACTTAATATCCTAAAGCCGAACTATTATCGCACGCGGTTTGATGACTTTTGTCAGGATATATCGCAGACGCTGATTAAGCCTGCTGTGTAGTGTCCAATTTATCGAAGTGGGGGTGTTGGGCTTATGGCAACAAAAATACTGCTTGCTTGTTAGGGAAGGTATCGGTTTTTGAGAAGATGCTAAAAAGTGAGCGTGGTTAAAAGCATACAACTTCTACAAAATTACTATAATTTTTATAAATAAAATTTGTTATAATAAAGTTGCGAACAAGGGCTGGTTATATTCCCAATTTAGGTCGCCAAGATTATCAACCCTTTTACCGACATATCGCACGATGACCTAAAATTCGCCCTAGCCATGAAAAAAGTGGCAGAGCCGATTTATACTTAAATTAAAAGATGGGTGTGAACCAAAGATAAATATGAATATGATATGTTAAAACCGATTTTAAAATGGGCTGGTGGCAAGAGTCAGCTGTTATCTCAAATCCAAAACCGCCTGCCAACTTATGTACAAACCCAAGATTTTTGTTTGGTTGAGCCATTTGTTGGTGGTGGGGCGGTAAGTTTTTGGGCGTTATCGCATTTTCCTAATCTAAAACGGCTGATTATTAATGACATCAATCACGATCTTATTAATGTCTATCGTGTTATTCGTCAATCCGCTGACAGATTGATTGATGTGCTTTTTCATATCCAGCAAGAATATGATAATTTAACTGATTTAGAAAGCAAAAAGCCTTATTATTATGCCAAGCGAGATTTATATAACTCTCGTAAGTCTGATAATATTACCCAAGCCGCTTTATTCATTTTTTTAAACAAAGCGGGCTTTAATGGTCTATATCGTGTCAATAAAAATAATGAATTTAATGTGCCAATTGGCAGTTACAAAAAACCACAATTTTTAGACAAAGAGCTGATTTATCAATTGCAAAAATACCTAAAAAATGTGGAAATATTAACAGGTGATTATGAGCAAATTTTGAATAAACTAGACAATACTCTACCTTGTTTATTTTATATTGATCCTCCCTATCGCCCGCTTAGTAATACATCAAACTTTAATCATTATGCTCATCAAGAATTTGATGATAATGAACAGGTTCGTCTAGCACAATTTTGTCGTCAATTAGATAAATTAGGTTATCAATTTTTACTGAGTAATTCTGACCCCAAAAATAGCAATCCTAATGACAATTTTTTTGATGAACTGTATCAACAGTTTACCATCGAGAGAGTGATGGCGAAACGTGCAATCAATGCCAAAGGCGATGGACGGTCGGCGATTAGCGAGATTTTAGTTTATAATTATTAGGAGTGTATATGAAAGATATTTATGATTCAGCACATTTTGACCTACTCATAAGCACTTTAAAAGAAAAGGGCTTGATACAATATGATTATTTTGTAAATTGGGCAAAAGTTTTTGATAATATCACGCCGATTGAAAAAGAATTGAATTTATTAAATACAGCAATTGGTAAGGATAATGTTGATGAAGTGCTATTTGATATTTTTAAAACTTATCCAAAAACTATTAAAGTCATTCCTATTTTATTGGCTATTCGTGATAAATCTATTGAAGTTTTGATAGATAGCTCAAATTTTATTTATAGAAATTTTAACTTTAATGATAAAAACATTGATGATGATAAAATTCATGGACTAATTGAGCTTCTGCTACAAAGTGGTTTTGTTGAATTGATTAAAAATAAACAAATAAAAAATTTGGTAGATTATTGTATTGGCGTAGAAGTAGGTCTAGATAGTAATGGACGTAAAAACCGTAGTGGTACATCTATGGAGATACTGGTGGAGTCTTTTGTTGCGTTATTCTGTCATAATCATAATTTAGAATATCTCGTACAAGCCAATGCCAAAAAAATTGCGGACGCTTGGGGAATAGAAATACAAATTGATAAAACATCTCGTATTATAGATTTTGTTATAAAAAACGGAGAGAAATTATATTTTATTGAATGTAATTTTTATAAGGGCGGTGGCTCTAAGCTCAAATCAACCGCAACCGAATATATAGAAATGGCTCGTTTTTGGAAAAACCAAGATATTGAATTTATTTGGGTAACAGACGGTGCAGGTTGGGCAGGAACACATAGACCACTAAGAGATTATTTTAATAAGGGTAATATTTTATTGAATATACAGATGTTACAAGATGATTATTTAGCAAAAATAATTTTGGATAACTGAATGCTATATTTTCAATCTACCGATAAAAATTTTAATTTATATCAAGGCGATTGTATAAAAATCATGCCAACATTGCAGGCAAATAGCATTGATATGATCTTTGCCGATCCGCCTTATTTTTTATCTAATGATGGTTTGACAGTTAAAGATGGTGTGATTCAATCGGTTAATAAAGGCAATTGGGATAAGTTTAGTACAGATGATGAAATTTATCGTTTTACTTATGAATGGTTAAATGAATCTCGGAGAATTTTAAAAGATAATGGCACAATTTGGATAAGTGGCACACATCATAATATTTTTATGTTAGGGCGTATTTTAGAGCAATTGGGTTTTAAGATATTAAATATGATTACTTGGGAGAAACCAAATCCGCCACCAAATTTCTCATGTCGTTATTTTACTTATTCTGCCGAGTGGATTATTTGGGCAAGAAAATATCCCAAGATCCCACATTATTTCAATTATGAGTTAATGAAAAAACTCAATGCTAATAAGCAAGCCAAAGATGTTTGGCGACTGCCTGCGGTGAATAAATGGGAAAAACAACAAGGCAGGCACCCAACTCAAAAACCACTAGGGTTGTTATCTCGGATTATTTTGGCCTCTACCCAAGAATATGATATTATTGTAGACCCATTCTCAGGTTCGGCAACCACAGGGATTGCTGGTGCAATTTTAAATAGAAAATTCATCGGTATTGAATCAAACGATGAATTTTTAGCACTATCTAAAAGGCGTTATATTGACTTAACGCCCAACAACAAAACGTCATTAAAACAAAAAATCAGAGAGCAAATCAGTTTAATATGAAAGACACACAATCCACCATCACCCACTACCAAGTCTTGTATTGTAAATAGTCAGACCTATGTACCGAATGCGTGTGCTTTTATGATGAATCGCACAAGGCTTACCCCATTGATTGCATCATCAAAGATGAAGAGTAAGACGAGAATACTGATAAACTCATGGCAAAATATCGACGAATGTGGCATAAATCATTTGAATAAAAAACACCCTAAACTTAGCATTTAGGGTGTTTTTGTGCATAATCAACTTAATATTTCACACTTGCACCGATACTAAAATTACGTCCCATTTGTGGAGTGTACGGTATGTACGTTTCGTGGGCATAGATGGTATCATTGAGTAGGTTGTTGCCTTGCAAAAATACCGAATATTCTAGGTTGTTTTTGTAAGTGTGATAATCTATCCCAAGATTTAGCAAGCGATGTCCTTGCGTTGCCTTAAAGTTGCGTTCGTGATGGCGGTCAGGCACTTTGTTTTGGGCAAAAACGTGGGTATATTCTAAACTGCCAGACCACTTATCATTAAAGTTAGCCAAAACTTTTGCACCAAGTCGCATGGGCGGTAGGCGTGGTGTATAGGTGTCTGGTTGAGATTTGTAGTTAAAGGTCTCTTCACCAGTCCAACGATTAGGCTCGTAACCGACAACCACATCGGGTAAATGATGCAGACGACCTTTGACATAATCGCCAAAAATCTCGCCATAATAGCGGTCGTTAAATTGATAGCCAATTTTACCTTCTATGCCATAGAATTTGGCAGGGGCTTGATTGTAGCGATTAATGTGTAGCATTTGTGGGTGTTTGACGACTTCTGTGCCTAAGTGGTCGTTGACGGTTTCAAGGTAAATATAATTATCAAAATCATACAGATAACTGCCAAGTTGATAATTAAATTTATCGCCTTGATATTTAAATGACAGCTCGTAGTTATTGGTCTTTTCTTTGGTCAGATTGCGATTACCCGCCTCAAACGAATTGGTCGCCAAATGCGGTCCGTGCGTGTACAGCTCTTGGGCATTGGGTAGGCGTTCTTGGTGCGAGACGTTCAGCGACAGTGTATGATTAGGCAAAAACCGCCAATGCACACCGCCAGCATAAGATACAGCGGTTTTTTTGTGCGGTGCTGTGGCTTTTTTGGCTTCAATGGTGGCTTGTTCTAGCTCATCGCCTTTTAGGTGACTTCTGTCTTTCATGGTTTTTTCAATGAAATCTAGATCATAATCCATGCTGATTTTTTGATGTTCCACTCGTGTGCCAAAATCTAGCGTGACTTTATCAAAATCTAACTTCTCAATGCCAAAAATACTGCTATTTTTGGTGGTGTTCTCAGTAAGTAGTGGTTGCTCTCGCCATTCGTTAATCGGGTTTTTGGCACTGCTTTTTTGATTAGTGTGCTGCACACCCCACACGCCAGATAAATTACCACCAAAAGCAGGCTTGGGTGCAAGCGTGGCTTCTAGGCGAGCTGCCACTCCTTTATTTTTAAAGACATTGGTTGCAAAACTACCTTCTTTTTCGTTATGCTGATAATCCACATAAGCAGCATCACCACGGATTTTTGAGATGGCTTGCCAAGGGGTGTTCTGCCATTCGCCACGCATATCAAAACGTTTAGTAGTCAAGTCAATCATCGGTGCACCACCACCTGTATGAAAATGTCCTTTGTGTTCGTTGTGGCAATCGGGGCGTGGGTTTAGGTAATTGATGTCTTTATCGGTACTCAGCTGTGGGTATTTTGCCAAATAGGGGTGGGTGTAGAGTTTGTCAAAAATGTAAGACGCTCCACAGCCTTCATATAGATGATTATGAGCAGGCAGACCATACTCATCGTGGCGGTGGCTAAACGCCCCCCCAAGATAGCCATTATCGCCAACCCAAGATACACCAATACTGGCAGATTTAGAATCTGCCCAGCTGTCTGGCAGCTTGTCAAAGCTTTTGTATTTGATTGAATTTTTGACTTCATGCAGACGAGCTTTTTCGGCTTCGTATTTGGCGTGGCTATTGGTGTATACGTAGTCATAGACACTATTGGAGTAGCGTAATTCGCCTTTTTTCCATTTGTCATAGTCGGCTTGTAGATTTTCTAAGTCATAAGGCACGTTGGCATAGGCTTTTAATTCATCAATGCTAGAAAACTGCTCTTGGCGATAACGTGGCGTGCGGTAGTTGTCTGCATTTTTGTGCAGGCCTTCAATATGTAGAACAAAATTATCGCCAATTGGACCAGTAAGCTGTGTGGTGAGAAGCTTTTCTTGATTACCTGTGTTAAAGCGTACGCTGGTCTCTGTGGTGAGCTGGTTGGGAATTTGGGTGGGGATTTTATTGTCAATGACGTTCACCGCACCTGCTGAGTTGCCTGAGCTGTATTTTAGGGTGTTGACACCACGCACAATCTCAACTCTTCTTGCCAAAGGTGTATCAACGGTGATGGCATGATCGGGCGATAAATTTGCCATATCAATAACATCAGCACCGTTTTGTAAAATCTTTAGTCGCTTGCCTTCTTGACCACGAATGATGGGGGCGGACGCACCACCACCAAATTGGTTGGAGTGAATGCCAAGCTCGTCAGATAACGCATCGCCTAGCGTGGTGGCACGTTTTTTGAGTACGTCGTGACTTACTCGCTGGTCACTGATGTTGGTTTTGCCTTTGACGTTGACGGTCAGCGTATCTAAGACGACATTGGGGTCGTCATTGGCATGAACGACACTCACTAAGGCTAAGCTTAAGCTAATGGCAAGGCTGGTAGGTTTAAATAGTTTCATGGCATTTACACAGGTGGTTAACATTAAAAGTATATTATAACATAATAATAACATGATGCAATAATATTTCACTATATTAAGCAAGTATTGCTGGTTGCACTATATTGATAGCTGTATTAATAGTAGTGCAAGCTGTTGCAAATAAACAGGTATGACGCTATCTTAAGGGGGTGTGATTTTAAAAAAAAGACAAAAATTGTAAATTTTTTTTAAGTTTTGCACCATATTTTTCATGGTTACCTTAATTACCAAACCAAAAATTACCAAACTAAAGGTGTTCTTATTTTGCTAAGTTTGGATAAAAATTTAGATTTCATTCAGATTGGCTGTAATCAGCTTAAGGTGCTTAGCAATTGGTGTGGGATTTACGGCTGGTTTAATACAGCCCCTTATTTATGGCATGGTGTTTTATGCTAAACCAAGATAAAGATAAAATCTTAAATATGATTGACAAAGAAATAAATAGCAGTTATGTTAATTATCTAAGTAAACAACAGATGAAGGCACTCTTTGAAGGCTTTCAAAAAGACCAATTAACTGATGATGATAAAAAAGACATTGCCAACCATATCTTAGCTAATTATCTTGATGATATGCATGAGACAGAAAGACTGATAGATGTCTTATTAAATGAATGACACAAGAGAAAAAAAGATTTGGGCTGTCATAGCTTTTAGGGTTGTCGTAGGTGGGCGGCTTTTCCTATGGGTTTCAATAAAATTTGACAAAGATAATAGCCTTTAAATTATTTAACTTTAAGTGCTAAATTTACATTATAAAAATTATCATCTATTATGTTTGAATTTATTGCAGGTATCTTTTCATATCTTGGCTCTGATATAGAAAAAACCAAATCAATAAAAGTGCAATTATTGATTTCATTATTTTTTGGTTTTTGTATTTTTATTGTCATATGTGTTAAAGAATTTTTCATTAACTCTGATATAAAGCTGATCGCTTTTTCGCTCATATTATCGCTTTTGGTTTCAATATTTTTCTTTATTTGTTTTTTGATTTCTAATTTATTCAAAAAATAATTTTTTAGGTTTATCTGTTATAGCTCTAAGCTTTTTATTGATACAATATGCGGTTTAAATATTTGATGAAAAAACTCGTTTTATACTTATCTTGCGGATTTGTACTATCCGCCCACACCCACTTACTGCCCCAACCAAAGATAATATCCTAACAACTAATAACTGTCTTTAAAATAACCAACCAACCAAATCTTTATCACACCTATTGACAAAGTACAAGTGTTCTTAGTAATATCAATGATAACTGCTCCAAGATGATAATCATTCCACCTATCATCACCTTGGACAGTTATCGGCTATCAGTTTGACTGATAGTTTTTCATAACATCAATTTAGTTAAGGAAAACTTTATGAAAAAGCTATCAATCCTAGCACTAACAATAAGTGCTACCGTAGCCACTGCTCCTGCATTTGCAAAAGACAGCAACCAATTATAACACAGCTATCCCAACCACGAAGCAGATTTGTCTTTTGCATTTGATGATAGTCAAAACTTGCAAGCGGTTACCATGACTGATAGCCAAATGCAAGAGACACAAGGGGCTTGGATTGGTAATGCCTTTGGCGGCTTAATGGGAGGTGTTGGCGGTCATTATGGCTATATGGCGAGTGCTGTGGCTAGCGGCACCTATAATAGAAACGCACATCTTGCAGCGATTGGCACAGGTGCAGTTGTTGGCGGTATTAATGGATATGCAAGTACAACTGGCAAAAATATCAAGATTCGTTAATCAACTTTCTAAAAAGCGTTACTACTTTTATTGGTAACACTTTAAGAGATTTTCTCATGATAATTATTTATATTGTGGCAACTTTGGGATTATTTATTGGTTGGATTAAAAATACCTACCTGTTTAAAGGTAAGTTGTGGCTAGATAGGATATTTCTTTTAATATCAACTTCATTGCTAATATGGTGTTGTGTAAGTATTACAAAATATGTCAATCATCTTAGCGATAATTTGGCTTTTATTCATTTGGCTTGTTATTTTGGATATCTTTTATTTTTGACTGTGGTTTTTTATAAATTGGTAAAGCTTTTTGATAAGAAATTTTCATGAAAATATCCTTATTACTTTTACCTTTTATAACAACCATCGCCACGCCGACCTACCCCTAACGGCTGATGATATTTTGGCGGATAAAAATCGTTTTAAATAAAATAATTAACCAAACAAATCTTTACCATACTTATTGACAAAGTACAAGTGTTCTTAGTAATATCAATGATAACTGCTCCAAGATGATAATCATTCAACCTATCATCACCTTGGATAGTTATCGGCTATCAGTTTTGATTGATAGTT
This sequence comes from Moraxella nasovis, assembly GCF_022701215.1. NCBI lineage: Bacteria > Pseudomonadati > Pseudomonadota > Gammaproteobacteria > Moraxellales > Moraxellaceae > Moraxella > Moraxella nasovis. Next base: position 2,026,515 of record NZ_CP089976.1, read on the forward strand.
TTTCACAAAGTCAATTAAGGAAAACTCTATGAAAAAGTTATCAATCCTAGCACTAACAATAAGTGCTACCGTAGCCACTACTCCTGCATTTGCAAAAGATAGCGACTAATTATAGCACTGCCATGACGGATAGCCAAATGCAGGAAACACAAGGGGCAAGATTTCCAAAATTTATTAGCAATGTAAGAGTGGATGGTCCAGATAAAGGATTTCGACAACATAGCAATGGCAGAATATTTCAAATAAGGTATGGCAATACCCCAAAAACTAGAACGCCTGTATTTAGGTTAGATCCCCATGACAACCCATCTCCAACCAAATTGCATATGCACATTGCACCAGATATCAATGCACATAGACCTTGGAATGCACCTTGGAAAAAATTTTAGGTACTATAAATGAAATATGATAATTTTATCAATAGTTTGAATGATTATTTGCATGGTCGTATTGATGGGAGATTATTATTAAATGCTTGGCAGGACTGCCCAGAAGAATTAAAACCCATTTACTATCAATTATTTCATTTGATTGGCGATGAAGACATACGAAAAAAGGACGTGGATTACAAAAATTTTCAACTATCCTTGGTTAACAATGTAATTGGATTATTAAAAGCAGGTGATATTGAAAAATTACAAGGTATCAGCTTAATATAGAGCTGATGATAAAGTAAAAGTTATTTAAAAATTTTGGGAAATTTTGTGAAAAAATCGTTTTTATCTTTTTTAGTGTTAGGTTTTATAACCACCGCCCACACCCACTTACTGCCCCAACCAAAGATAATATCCTAACAAATAATAACTGTCTTTAAAATAATTAAAAAAATAAAATAATTAACCAAATAAATCTTTATCACACCTATTGACAAAGTACAAGTGTTCTTAGTAATATCAATGATAACTGCTCCAAGATGATAATCATTCCACCTATCATCACCTTGGGTAGTTATCGGCTATCAGTTTTGACTGATAGTTTTTCACAAAGTCAATTAAGGAAAACTCTATGAAAAAGTTATCAATCCTAGCACTAACAATAAGTGCTACCGTAGCCACTGCTTCTGCATTTGCAAAAAACAGCAACCAATTATAACACAGCTATCCCAACCACCCAAGAAGTAGATTTGTCTTTTGCTTTTGACGATAGTCAAAACTTGCAAGCGGTTGACATGACTGATGATGAGATGAAAGAGACGGAAGGGGCTTTTGTTCCTATTGTGCTTAATTTAGCTGGACGTTTTATTACTAGCCAAGTTGCAAAACACCATTTAACCAATGTAGGCTTGGTCTATGGTACTTATACTTGGGGCAAAAGCCAAGGCAAAAAATAACTGAATTAAAGTCAAAACTTAATTCTATAAATATCAAGCTATTTGCTGAAAAAGCAAATAGCTTGATATACCCAAAATTTTAGATACAAGATTTAATTATGAAAAAATGTCCAAATTGCCATAAACATTGCATTACAATTTCTGAATTTTCAGGTGTATGCCCAAATTGTCATACAGAACTTAAAACTTCTCATGTTTTTTCCATGTTAATCATAATAATATTGTTGCTTATTATAGCTATTAGTGGAGTTTTAGGAAATTTCTACATATCTACATTTGCCCTACTAGCCATTCTTATATACAAACTATTTAGTTATCAAATAGAAATTTTGCTATTTCCTTTACTAATTAAAAAATCCAATCTCTTATGATGAAAAAAAATTATCTTATTC